>CAMDMY010000060.1 GCA_945902775.1 Chryseobacterium gleum
TTTCTTATTATGCTTATACATTAACAGAAGAATTCAAATCGAATAAATTAGTTGATGGCTTCACACCTGCTCAACGCTTCTTCATTGCGTATGCGCAACTATGGAAAATCAATTACACAGATGCTGAAATGAAAAATAGAATTGCAAACGACCCTCATTCTCCTGGAATGTATCGTGTAAATGGACCTTTAAAAAATTGTCCTGAATTCTTTCAAGCATTTGATGTAAAAGAAGGAGATAAGATGAGAAATTCAAAAACGAAAATTGCTAAGATTTGGTAATTGATTTTCAATATATTACATAAACAAAAAAGAACTTTCTATTGGAAGTTCTTTTTTGTTTATACCCTTTTTAATACTGTGAATATAATTTAAATTAGAAGCTGAACTGATAATAATCATAAAGTTAGCTTTTCGAAAGCAATATCTTTGTTTCAAATTAAGATACGATGGAGAGATATAATAACTTGATTCAGAAATACAATGTCCCAGGACCTCGATACACTTCTTACCCTACTGTTCCTTTTTGGAAAAAAAATGAACTAACTCAAGATGAATGGCTTAATTCAATTCAGTTAAATAGAAAATTATTTAAATCCGAAGAGATCAGTCTCTACATACATTTACCTTACTGTGAAAGTCTTTGTACATTCTGTGGATGCCATAAAAGAATTACTAAAAATCACGCAGTAGAAGAACCGTATATTGATACTGTTATAAAAGAATGGCAGTTATATTTAAAAGCTTTAGATTTCACTCCAATTATAAAAGAATTACACTTTGGTGGTGGGACGCCAACATTTTTTAAACCTTCTGAATTAAAACGTTTATTAATTGCATTATTTGGGGCAGATAAAGTTGATCCAATTAAACACGAATTAAGCTTTGAAGCAAACCCAAATAATACAACTGAAGATCATTTAAAAACATTATATGATTTTGGGTTTAGACGTTTAAGTTTAGGAATTCAGGATTATAGTCCAATTGTTCAAAAAGCTATTCATCGAATTCAACCGTTTGAAAATGTAGAATTAGCTCATAATTTGGCTAAAAAAATTGGCTACACTTCTATCAGTCACGATTTAGTATTTGGACTTCCAAAACAACATTTGACAGATATTGAAGCAACCATTGCTAAAACATTACTTTTAAAACCAGACCGAATTTCACTTTATAGTTATGCGCACGTTCCTTGGATAAAAGGCAACGGACAAAGGGGGTATGACGAAAGTGATTTACCAAAAAATGAGGAAAAACGTTTGTTATATGAACATTCAAAAGAATTATTAGAAAATTCAGGATATTTAGAAATTGGGATGGATCATTTTGCTTTAGTTCATGATGATTTAGCAAAAGCTATGCATTCTAAAACGTTGCATCGAAATTTCATGGGGTATACAACGAAATCTACTCCGCTGATGATCGGTTTAGGAATGTCTTCTATTTCAGATAGTTGGTTTGGATTTGTTCAAAATGAAAAATCAGTTGAAGAATATGTTGAAACTGTAAACAACGGAAAAATTCCTGTTTTTAGGGGGCATTTACTAAATGAAATTGATTTATTGATTCGAAAACACATTCTAGATTTAATGTGTCACTTCGAAACTACTATTGATCAAAAATCAGCGGTTGAACCACTTTTTGATGAAATTAAAATCCGTTTACAAGATATGATTGAAGATCAATTAGTTGAAATAAATGGAAATCAAGTAATTATAACAGAAAAAGGAATTCCATTTGTTCGAAATTGTTGTATGGCATTCGATCAAGATTTAAACAACACGATTACGAAAGAAAAAATGTTTTCACAAACGATTTAAAAAAGACAAAAGATTTATAGATGATAGACATTAGACCAAAAGTTAAATCGTCTAATATCTAACTTCTAAAAATCTAATTTCTATAAAATTATGAGCGAAATTTGTTACCATTGCGGAGATGATGTAATCGGAAAAGGCTACATTCTTTTAGAAAAAAAATTCTGCTGTAATGGATGTAAAATGGTCTACCAGTTGTTATCAGAAAATAATATGGAAGCATTTTACACGCTCGATAAAAAACCAGGTGTAAAACCAAGTAATGCTTCATCAAATAAATATACATTCTTAGAAGTTGATTCCATACAGTCTAAATTTATTGATTTTCAGGATGGTGAAACAGTTAAAGTAACATTATTTCTTCCTCAAATCCATTGTTCTTCTTGTATATATTTACTAGAAAACGCTTCTAAAATTGAACCTGCGATTCTTTCCTGTCAAGTTAATTTCACAAAAAGAGAAGCCGTTATTTGTTACGATAATTCTAAAATTAAGCTTTCTGAATTAGCCCAATTTTTAGATAAAATTGGTTACGCTCCGAACTTTGGAAACAGAAACGAAACAGAGAAAAAAATTGACAAACAATTTATGTATAAACTTGGGATAGCAGGTTTTGCATTTGGAAGTATTATGTTGTGGAGTTTTCCTGAATACTTAGGTATTGAGGATATGAATCAAAACATGCGAAACTTCACATCTTATTTATCGTTTATCGTTTCGCTTCCTGTTTTATTTTATTCTGCAAACGGATATTTCGTTTCTGCATTTAAAGCACTTAGGTACAAAAATTTAAACCTTGATGTTCCAATTACTATTGGAATTATTGCATTATATGCTCAAAGTACATATTCCATCTTTACTGGAGGCGGACCAGGATATATGGATTCATTTGCAACTTTCATTTTTTGGTTGTTAATTGGTAAATGGTTTCAAAATAAAACATACAAAACACTCTCATTTGAAAGAGATTATACATCGTACTTCCCGGTTGCAGTGACTAAAATTATTGAAGGGAAAGAACAAATTGTTGAAATTGAAGATTTAAACGAAAACGACACTATTATCGTTAGAAATGAAGAAGTTATACCTTGTGATAGTGAATTAATTTCTGAAAATGCACGTGTAGATTACAGTTTTGTAACTGGTGAATCAATCCCTATTAATAAAAAGAAAGGTGATTTTATTTATGCAGGGGGGAAACTTCTTGGTAAGCGATCTCATTTAAAAGTATTAAAAGCAAGTAATAGAAGTCACTTAACTCAATTATGGAATGATGTTTCAAAAGAAAATAAAGAAGATGGTCAAAAAACAATTCAGGATAAAATATCTTATTATTTCTTAAGTATCATTCTAGTAATTTCTTTAGGAGCAGGAATTACTTGGGCATTTATCGATCCTTCAAAAATTACCCAAATTGTAGTTTCTATTTTAATTGTTGCTTGTCCTTGCGCCTTAGCACTATCTAGTCCATTTACATTTGGAAACATTCTAAGAGTTCTAGGCAGAAAAGGTTTGTACTTGAAAAATGCTAAAGTAATTGAACGAATCAACGAAGTAACTGATGTAGTTTTTGATAAAACAGGAACATTAACAACAGGTATTCTAGATGGTATTGAATTTATAGGTAATCCTTTAACCGAGGAACAAAAACAAATCATTATTTCTGTTGCTCATTCCTCAACCCATCCCTTATCAAGAGCAATTGTTCAACATTTAAAACAACAAGTTAAATTAGACCTTCCTGAAGTGACACATTTTGATGAATTATCAGGAAAAGGAATCGATGCTATTTGTGGAAATAAAAATGTTCGAATTGGATCAAAAAGTTTTGCTAATGAAACTTCTGACAAAACTCAGTCCGATGAAACATCTGTTTTCATTTCGATCGAAAATCAATACCTAGGTAAATTTATTTTTCATTCAGAATTAAGAGCAGGAATGGATGTCATGCTTGAAAAAATAAGTCACTTAAAATTACATGTTTTATCAGGAGACAATGAAAAAGACAAAGAATTATTGGTTTCTATTTTCCCTAAAAATGCAGCTATTTATTTCCATCAATCACCAAAAGATAAATTAGAATACATTGAAGAATTAAAAGATGATGGAAAAAAAATAATGATGATTGGAGATGGATTGAATGATGCTGGAGCTCTAGGGAAAGCAGATGTAGGTATTGCCGTTTCCGAAGATATTTTTAGATTTACACCTTCTTCAGATGCAATTATAGAAGCTTCAAAACTATACCTTCTACCCTCTTTTATTACTATTTCAAAATTCTCTAAAACAGTATTAAAGAGTTGTTTAGGCTTCTCGGTTTCATATAACATAATAGGGCTTACAATTGCTATCTCAGGTCAAATGACTCCTTTAGTAGCAGCGATTCTAATGCCTATAAGTTCAATAACAGTTGTATTTTTAAGTACTTTTTTGGTTCTTTGGAAAGGGAAGAAAGTTTGATAGATGTTTAATTATTGATGATGGATGTTGGATTTAAAATAAGTCCTTCTTTTTCTTCTAAAAATTTAGTTCCTTGAATACCACCAGTATGAATGAAAACGATGGTTTGATTATCTAGATTTCCTTTTTCCATTTCAGAAAAAAGAGCATACATCACTTTTCCCGTATATACTTGATCTAAAGGTATTTTGTATTTTCTATTAAAATCTTGAATAAATTTAATTAATTCAAGATTGTAGTTTGCATATCCCCCAAAATGATATTCTGAGTGTAAAACTGTTTTTGCTAAAAGTTCTTCGGTTAATTCCTCATCAAAAATCGAATAATTAAATAAATCCCTCATCTCTTGATGCGCATCAAATCCTTTTAATACAGGAACAAGATGTAATTTTGCCTTGTCCGCTAAAGAAAGTAATATGCCACAACTGGTTGTTGTTGTACCTTGTGCTACGAAAATAGAATCATATTTTACATTAATCTCATTTACAATCTCTTGACAGCCAACCATTCCGTAAAAATTAGCTCCACCTTCAGGCACAATATAATGATTCTCAAACTCTTGATTTAAATCAGTATGATAGAGTTTGTCATTTCTCAATCTATATTCTTCTCTAGAAACAAATTTTAAAGTCATGCCTAATTCATGACAACGTTTTAATGTTTCATTTGAATTTTCGTTCAACTCATCACCTCTTACGATACCTACAGCTTTTAGTCCGGCTTTATTACAAGCTGATGCAGTTGCTACCAAATGATTTGAGAAAGCGCCTCCAAAAGTTAAAACGCCTTCTTTCTTAAGCGCTTTGACATGCTCAATATTGAACTTTAATTTTCTCCATTTATTCCCTGAAACTTCACTATCAATTAAATCATCTCGCTTTATATAAAGTCGAATATTCCTTTTATCAAGTACATCGTCATCAATAAATTGTAAAATCGATTTTTCTGTTGAATAAAGCATCTTTATACTGTTTGATTTTGAATTTTGGATGTTTAATTGTAAAAATACGTAAATTTGACAGTAATTATTTTTAAAATTAAAAATTCAAGCGGATAAGATGGATGACATGTCTGGATTTTCTAAAAAGAAAAAATTGGAAGATGATGAATTTTATCTTAGTCCAGAAGGATATATCATTTTTACTGAAAAGTATTTATTAAAACGAGGATTTTGTTGTAAAAATGGTTGCAAACATTGTCCGTATGGATTTGATAAAAAAACCGGTAAATTAAGTAAGGACAGGTCATGACATGACCCTACTAATTAACAATAATTCCTTGTTCAGGAAACTTTCCTTTGTATTGAGATAAAATATTCTTTATATCCTTTATATCTTTTTCTACATCTCCAGTAGGCACAAACAATTGATCAAAACCGCCTTTCTTTTTAGCATAATCAATATAAGCTATGTAAATCGGGACATTTGCTTTTTGAGCGATGTAATAAAAACCTTTTTTCCAACGATCATTGTATTTTCTTGTTCCTTCAGGCGTAAAAACCAAATACAACGTTTCATTTTCATCAAAAAGCTTTGCCGCGAAATCAGTTAAATTGTTATTTACCTTACGATCTACTGGTATACCTCCCATTTTTCGTAAAATAAAACCCATAGGAAAAAAGAACAACTCTTTCTTAATCAAGAATTTAGCATTAACACCATAATTAGCAAAAGTTATTCGGCCAATAATAAAATCCCAATTAGAAGTATGTGGTCCCATTACGACTACACATTTATCTATACCATTTGGGACATACTCGTCTATTTTCCAACCACGTAACTTCAGTAAAAATTTTAAAAACTTTCTCATAATACAAAGGTACATATTTAACAATAAAAGTTACTTTTATAGTATGAAATAGTCGTGTTAAAATTTTCGAGCAAGTATCAATAAAAATTAAATCACGTATTCCATATGACAATTAAAAACAACATAACATCCATATGACAATTAAGAACAACATTAAAACCCTATTAACGACCATTGTGTTGTTAACATTTTTATGGGCTGCTTTTTTGATTACTCAATTAATTTCTAAGGATCCAGAACATAAAAATGAATTTTTCATTCCTGAATCAGCTTCTTTTGCTATAAAATTAGATAGCAGAAAACTAGTCAATAAAGCATTATTTACAATCCTTTTCGAAGGTAGAGATGAAAAAATAGTCGAAAAAATCAGAGAATTATTAAGCAACCCTAGAGAATCTAAAAAAGAGATTGGAATAAATCTGTTATCCGATGCTGTAGTTTTTGCAAGTCCTGTTAAAAATGGAAAAATTGTAGTAATTGCTCTAAATCTTTCAAATCCTTCAGACTTTGAAACTAATATTCTAGAACATTTAAATGAAAAACAAGTAGTTGAAGTAATCGACAACGTAGGTTTCATTCTTACCTATTTTTCAAATGAAGAAATGAATACAATAGATAAACGTGAAATAGCTACTTATTTTGAAAAAAACATTCGTCCATTATCTGAAAATTCAACTTCTAGATTTACAGGAGATATAAAAGATGGAAGCTTTTTACAATCCTACTCAAAAAAAGAATTATTTGGTAAGGATAGTTATTTTACAACTTCAAATTCTGAATTTTTCTTGGCTGAAAATGGAATTGATTTAAAAAGTGAATTAGGATTAGCTAAAAAAATAACTAATCCAGCAAATAAAATATTAATACCAAGATATGGCAATTTCCATTTTACAAGTGGAATCGTACCCCCATCTCTTCAAGATAGTTTAAGCGCGATTGCAGGACGTTTAGGTTTGAAATTACCAGCATTAAAATCATGTTCAATTAATTATGGCGGTATCAATATTCAGTCGAATGATGATGGAATGACAGTTTTACCTGAAATTGATTTATTATTAGAGTTCAAATCTTCTTTTACTGTTGAGGATCTTTTCAAACAAGATACAATCTTAAAAAAGATTGGAGGGACGTTTGAAAATAAAATTTTTAAAATTGGAGGGAAACGTTATTACTACGATCAAATAGACTCGAAAACGATATGTATAAGTTCTTTTAAATCAACTGCTATTATTAAAAACAAAAATCAAGAATTAATTGCCGTAAAAGGTAATTTAGCTTCTTTGTTAAAAATCGAAGGAGGTGGAATGATTATAACTCTTCTTGATATGATTCCAGCTTATAAAGCATCAAAAGAATTATTTACAAATATTGATGATGTAAACATTTCATTGAATAAATCAAAAGGAAATACAGCAAAAATGAAAGGTTCAATTACATTCAAAAAAGATCATTTTGTGATGAACGAAATGTTAAAATTTGCTCTAGAAATGCAACTGATTCTGAATTAATTATTAATTCTTACAAAACTTTAAAAGGGTAGATTAATTCTACCTTTTTTTGTGAAGATTTTTTACTAAATCACTGAAATAGTCAGTTGATTTCAGAAGACGAGATCCATACCATGAAAACATTTCACCATCGACCAATTTTATAATTGATGTTGGATATAGCGTTTGAAGTTCTTGAATATGAAGTTCTTTAAAAGGATAAGGTTCTGAGCTTAAAAAAATATAATCTGGACATTTTTCCTTTTGATGTGAAATTTCAGGATAACGTTCTTCATCTATAAAATTCACGAATCCACATCGTGAAAGTAGATCATCAATAAAAGTATTCTTTCCTGCAGATAGAAAAGGATTTCTCCATATTAAATACAACACTGTAGGACGATTTTTAAAAAATGAAGTCGATTGATTTTTAAATAAATCAAAATTAACTTGAATTGAATTTACCATTTCAGTTGATTTATTTTGAACTTCTAAAATTTCCGCTAATTGAAGCATCATATTTAAGGAATCTTCCAAAGTATAAATATCACTCATCCAAATAGGAGCAATTGAACTCAAAGACTCAATATTTGATTTATCATTTTCCTCTTTGTTTCCGATAATTAAATCAGGTTCTAATGCTTTTACTTTTTCAAAATTAACATCTTTCGTTCCTCCTATTCTACTTTTGGATTTAAACCATTCATTTGGATGAATACAAAACTTTGTGATTCCTACTACCCTTTCCCCTAATCCCAAATCAAATAACAACTCAGTTTGAGATGGAACTAACGAAACAATCCGCCTCGGAGTTCCCGAAAGGCGGATTGTATTATTCATTTGATCAACAATTTCTTTCACTTATAAAGATTAAGAAAGTGACGAAATAATATCATAACGAGTAATAATGTGGTGCCCACCGTTTGGCATCTCTACCAAAACAGCATGCGTTTGTTTATTGATTAATTTTGAAACTTCTTCTAAACTAGTTGAAGTTTGAACTACCGGAAAAGCATCCTGCATTACACTTGAAATAGGAGCGTCCCTTAAACTAGGGCTTTCAACCAATAATTGATATACGTGACTATCATCCAAAGAACCAACATATTGACCATCCTTTGTTACAGGAATTTGAGAAATACCAAATTTACGCATCTTAGCAATTGCATGAGAAACCAACTCTTCAGAATACAATGAAACCAATGGCTCATCTTTGTGATTTTGAATCATATCTCCTGCCGTTTTAATATTCTCATCCAAGAACCCTCTTTCTCGCATCCATTCATCGTTAAATATTTTACCGATGTAACGACTTCCGTGATCATGAAACAAAACAACAACCACATCATCTTCAGTTAATTGATCTTTTAATTGCAATAAACCTGCAATTGCAGCTCCTGCAGAATTACCTACAAAAATACCTTCTTCCCTAGCAATTCTTCTAGTCATAACCGCAGCATCTTTATCCGTAACTTTCTCGAATAAATCGATAGTTTCGAAATCAACATTTGCAGGTAAAATATCTTCACCAATCCCTTCGGTTATATATGGATAAATCTCATTCTCGTCAAAAACTCCAGTTTCTTTGTACTTTTTGAAAACTGACCCATAAGTATCTATTCCCCATATTTTTACATTTGGATTTTTCTCTTTCAAGTATTTACCAACGCCTGAAATTGTACCTCCTGTTCCTACTCCAACAATAAAATGAGTTACTTTTCCATCTGTCTGTTCCCAAATTTCAGGAGCTGTTTGTTCGTAATGTGCTTGACGATTCGATAAATTATCATACTGATTCACATACCAAGAATTAGGAATCTCATTCGCTAATCTTTTTGAAACAGAATAATATGAACGTGGATCAGTAGGTTCAACAGCAGTAGGACAAACTACTACTTCTGCTCCAACCGCTCTAAGAATATCCATTTTTTCTTTCGATTGCTTATCATTTAAAACACAAATTAATTTGTATCCTTTGATAATTGCTACCAAAGCTAAACCCATTCCTGTATTTCCAGAAGTACCCTCAATAATTGTTCCTCCTGGTTTTAACAAACCAGACTTCTCAGCATCTTCAATCATTTTAACCGCCATTCTGTCTTTTACAGAATTCCCTGGATTGGTAGTTTCTACTTTTGCTAAAACAGTAGCTTTAATATCTTTTGTTATCTTATTTAAACGAACCAAAGGAGTATTTCCTATCGTTTCTAAAATGTCATCATAAATCTTTTTCATCTTTTTGTCTTAATTCTTAATAGCAAAGATAATAGTAAAGTTGTAACTATAAAATCTGAAATCTAACATTCTAGTTTACCATTTTGAATTTGAAATAATATTATCTAATTTCGTCGACTAAAAAATTAAAAATGAAACAATTTTATTTAGTCATCCTTCTAACAATTAACTTATTCTTCATAGCTAACCAACTTTTCTCTCAAAAAGATTTTAATAATTTCATTACTTCCCAATCGGTTGGTACAATTTCTGAAGATTTTTCTTCTTTGACTTATGAAAAAATTAAAGCAGACCTAAAAGAAAGTAAACGTGACTTATCTAAATCGAAAGAGAAAAAATTCTTAAAAAACATACATTACGGAATTGATGACATTTTACATTCTGGTCTAGTAATATATGGCGATGAAATTTCAAATTACGTAAGCTCTGTAGCCGATAAATTATTGTCTGATGATAAATCACTTCGATCTAAACTAAGATTTTACACGATTAAATCAAATGCGACGAATGCTTTTTCAACAGATCAAGGTATTATTTTTGTGACAACTGGTTTAATTTCTCAATTAACTTCTGAAGCACAATTGGCTTTAATTTTAGCTCATGAAATTTCACATTACACTGAAAAACATGTAGTTGAATCTTTTGAAGTTACTTCTAATAATACGAATAGAAATATTATCGATTTAAGTATTTACTCTAAAGATCATGAAATAGAGGCAGATAAAAAAGGGTTAACATTTTACAAATCAGCTGGATATAGTAAAGATGAAATATTACCTACTTTCGATGTCATTATGTATTCTTATTTACCATTTGAAGAAATTGAAGTTCCTATCACTTACTTCAATACAACAAATATGTACATTCCTGAATCTTTATTTCCTACTAAAAAATATGAGATTAAAGCAATTGAAGACTACGATGATAGTGAAAGTTCTCATCCAAACATTAAGAAAAGAAAAGATGAAATTTCTTCTGAAATTGATGCATTAAAAAACTGGGGAGATAAATCATTTTTATTCGGTAAACAAAAGTTTGAATATATTCGAAATATTTGTCGATTTGAAAGTGTACGTTCTGATATTTTAAATTCTAATTATGGTGATGCAATTTACTCGATTTTTATTTTAGAAAAAGAATTTAAAAATTCGATTTTCTTAAAAAGAATGAAAGCTCAAGCCTGGTTGGGACTTGCACAGTACAAAGAAAATGGCAGTATTAGTCAAACACTTGATAAAAATTCTGAGCTAGAGGGAGAAATTGCAACAATTCATTTTTTCATTAAGAAATTAAGTAAAGATGGCTTGTTTACACTAGCCCTTCGTCAAGTGTATGATTTGAAAAAAGAAAATCCAAACGATAAACATATAGATGCTATTTACAATTATCTAGTAAAAGAATTGGTGTATTCTAAGAACTTTAAATTAGATAAATATTCATCTAAAAATTTCTCTGATGCTGCAAATGAATTTCTTCAAAACAAAACGAATGCTTCTAAAAAAGAAGTTGAAACAAACGAGAACGAAGCGAAACCCAAAAATAAGTACGATAAAATAAAAACTAAAAAAAACGCTGACAATATTGAGAATTTTGACTCAACACGTTTTTATTTCTATGGTATTTCAGACTTAATCGTTGCTGCTAACTTCACAGATGTATTCAAAAAATATTCAGACGAATTCGATGCTGCAGAAAAGAAAACTGCAGATTTTGACAGATTAACTTCTAAAGAACAAAAAAAGCAATTAAAGAAAGAAGAAACTGAAAAACTTTACCTTGGGTTGAACGATGTGATAATTGTTGAACCAATGGTTTTTAGTTACAAAAAGGATGAATTAAATTTATTGAAATCTGAAAAACTAAAACACGATTTTTCAATTGCTATTGAACAGGCAGCAAAAGATGCTGGACTTAAAACATATACAATTGATAGAGATCATTTAGCCACAAAAGGAACCGAGGGCTATAACGAAAGAAATATACTTTTTAATTTCTTCAACCAAGTTGCTCAAGAAGATGATTTCAACATTTTCCCAGTTGATTATGAATTATTAGAAGAAATTAAAAATAATCATAGCGCATCTAAAGTTATTTTCAGTTTAGTAGAATATAATCATACCCCTAAAATAACTTCATACGGACTTTTTATGTCAATAGTATTGTATCCTTCACTTCCAATCTATATACCTCATGCACTTTTGAGTGGAAATCAAACTCAATTCAATGTAATTATTTTAGATTTAGATGAAGCTAAAATTGAAGTTGGTACAAGTTATGAATCAGATGATACACCTAAAAAACACCATCTTGGTGCACACATGTATAATTTGTTTGAAAAATTAAAAAACAAAAAATCTAAATAACCTTATTAAAATGAAAACTATTTTATTTACTTCTTTACTTTTAGTTTCAACTATTCTTTTTTCACAAGACAATAAGGGATATTATGGTACAAAATGTTATGTATCACTTGAATCTGTATTAAGTGTTCCTGTCTTTTATAATTTAATTAAACAAGAATCTTTTAAAAGTAACTTATTCAACTACGGATATAGGGTTTCTGCTGCATATGTTATAAAAAGAAATTTAGCGCTTGGATTGGAATTAGGTTACGATTATTCAAGAATTTTCAATGTTACATCTGATGATGTACTTATTTCAGATGTTAATGGTTTACCAAAAATTATAAATCCCTATTATGATAGCTTAGGAATTTCAACATTTACTTTTATTCCTAAAATTGAATTCACGACCTTAAATGGGCTATTACCACTTGGTTTAACACATCAAATAGGTTTAGGTATTGGAAACTCAAGTATTAGACAAGGAGAATATAATATGTCGTATTACTATGAAAGTCAGGTTATTGTTCAGAAAACAGATAGTTGGGGGTATACCTACGAGGATATTCAAACAACTTATGTTGATGTAAACAAAAAACAAGAAATTCCTGCATCTTTTTTACCTGACCCTATTAAAACATACACACTATTATATGCTCTAAATGTTAGAACAGCGCTTACAAAAAAATTACTATTGAGTTACGGCTTTAGATACACCATGAATGGAAGTCGAGAAAAAAAATTTGGTATTTTAAGTGAAGTAGTAGATACTTATTCGTTAAAAAATGATGTAATTGATCAAAGAAGAACAAATATTATTTCATTTAATCTTGGATTAACTTACGCTCTTTAATCCAACGGCAAATTCAATTGTATTTCTCTCGACTCTTGACGAAATCCGCTGATTTGAAATCCAATTAATCGAACAGATTTAGCTAAGGGCAACACATTCTCTATCAATTGATGCGCCATTTTCTCTAATTGACCATAAGTTGATATTTCAACAGTTAAAGTGGAAGAGCGAGTGATTTGAGTAAAATCGGAATACTTTATTTTAATTGAAAGTGACCTTCCTTTTTTATCGAAATTCTCATATCGTTTCCATAAAGTTTCAACTATTTCTTGAGCTGAATTTCTGAAATTTGTCGCATCAAAAACATCAGTCATAAACGTACTTTCTGCAGCAATACTTTTTCGTTCTCTATCATTTACCACCATTCTATTATCAATCCCTCGACAAATAGAATACAAAAAGGCCCCTCCTTTCCCAAAATAAGATTGTAATTCAGGCAACGAAAATCGTTTTAAATCCTTCCCGAAAAAAATTGAAAGTTCGTGCATTTTATCTGCAGTCACTTTCCCTACACCAAAGAATCGTTCAACAGGTAAACTATCCATATACGCTTGAGCCTCTTCTGGCTTGATTACAAAAAGTCCATTCGGTTTATCCTGATCGGAAGCTAGTTTTGCCAAAAACTTATTGTAAGAAACACCCGCAGAAGCAACCAGATTTAATTCGGTATAAATATCATTTTTAATTGATTGCGCAATAAAAGTCGCCGAGTTTAAACCCATTTTATTTTCCGTCACATCTAAAAATGCTTCATCCAAAGCCAAAGGTTCAATGATATCTGTGTATCGATGAAAAATCGTATGAATATGTTTTGAAACTTCTTTGTATCGCTTGAAATTCGGTCGAACAAAAATTAAATCTGGACAAATTCGAGCAGCAACTTTTGAACTCATGGCTGATTTAATTCCAAATTTTCTAGCTTCATAACTAGCAGCTGCAATAACACCTCTTTCTGAATTACCACCAACCGCAACTGGCTTTCCTTTCAATTCGGTATTATCCAATTGCTCAACAGAGGCATAAAATGCATCCATATCAACATGAATAATTTTTCGAATTTCCATATTTTCGTTTAGATTCAAGACTATAAGATTTAAGACCTTAAGACTTAATTTTAAAGTTAGTTAAATCAAGTCTTATTTCTTAAAGTCTTTCATCTTGAAGTCTACAAAATCAAAGATAATCCTTAAATTTGTGATATACGAATGATTTATGGATTTTAAACTTGTTTCTGAATTTGAACCTACTGGTGATCAACCAGAAGCGATTAAACAATTAGTCGATGGCTTAAATGCTGAAATTCAAAATCAAACTCTTTTAGGTGTTACAGGTTCAGGTAAAACGTTTACGATTGCAAATGTGATTAAAAACACGAATCGACCAACACTTATACTTTCTCATAATAAAACGCTTGCAGCTCAATTATACAGCGAATTCAAGGAATTCTTTCCTGAAAATTCAGTGGAATATTTTGTTTCTTATTACGATTACTACCAACCAGAGGCTTACATGCCTGTCACTGGAACATATATTGAAAAAGATTTAGCCATCAATGAAGAATTAGAAAAATTGCGACTCTCAACTACTTCCGCTCTACTTTCAGGAAGAAAAGATGTAATTGTAATATCTTCAGTATCATGCATATACGGAATTGGAAATCCGAACGAATTTGAAAATAGTATCATGCCTTTGAAAGTTGGTATGACCTACTCTAGAAATAAATTCCTTTACAAACTAGTTGAAAACCTTTATTCTAGAGCAAATCAGGAATTTAAACGTGGAATGTTTCGTGTTAAAGGCGATACAGTAGATATTTACTTGGCCTATGCTGATCATGCATTACGGATTGAATTCTGGGGCGACGAAATTGATTCTATCTCCGCAATCGACCCTATCAATAATTCAAAAATTGAATCCTTTAATGAGATAAACGTATATCCTGCAAATATCTTTGTTTCTAGTCCTGCCACAACTCTTCAAGCAATTGACCAAATTGGTGAGGATATGGTGCTACAAGTTGAAAACTTCAAACGAGAAGGTAAAATTGAAGAAGCAAAACGTTTAGAAGAAAGAGTTACCTACGATTTAGAAATGATTCGTGAACTCGGCTATTGTTCTGGAATTGAAAATTATTCACGTTATTTCGACCAACGAACTCCCGGTTCTAGACCTTTCTGTTTGTTGGATTACTTCCCAGATAACTTCTTAATGGTAATTGATGAAAGTCACGTTACAATTCCTCAAATTAAAGCCATGTATGGAGGAGATCGAGCTCGAAAAATCAATTTAGTCGATTATGGCTTTCGTTTACAAGCTGCAATGGACAATCGACCATTAAAATTTGAAGAATTTGAAGGAATTATTCCTCAAACTATATTCGTTTCTGCAACTCCAGCTGAATTTGAGTTAGAAAAATCGGGGGGAATTGTGGTTGAACAAGTCATTCGTCCTACTGGATTATTAGACCCAATAATAGAAGTACGACCTAGTTTAAATCAAATCGATAATTTAATTGAAGAGATTCACAAACGCATCGAAAGAGACGAACGAGTTTTGATTACCACGCTAACAAAAAGAATGGCGGAAGAACTTCAAAAATACCTAGATCGTATCGGAATTTTATGTCGTTATATTCACAGTGAAGTTCACACATTGGATAGAGTTACCATACTTAAACAGCTTCGAATGGGGACATTTGATGTTTTAATTGGAGTAAACTTATTAAGAGAAGGATTGGATTTGCCTGAAGTATCTCTAATCGCCATTTTAGACGCAGATAAAGAAGGTTTCTTACGAAATGAAAAATCACTAGTGCAAACGGTTGGTCGTGCGGCTAGAAATGTCAACGGTACCGTTATTATGTATGCCGATAAAATAACAGATTCGATGCAACGAACGATAGATGAAACTGCTCGAAGACGTAAAATTCAAATCGAATACAACGAGGCTCATGGTCAAGTTCCGATGGCTTTGAACAAAACGATTGGAAAAACCATTGACGAAGTTCGAATTATCAATGAAGACAAAATGTACCGTCAGTTAACCGATGAGGAACTTTCAGTTGCAGCCGATCCAATTGTACAGTATATGACACAAGAACAATTAGTTAAAAATATAAACTTTGTTCGCAAGCAAATGGAAAAAGCAGCGAAAGAACTAGATTTTATGGAGGCTGCTCGTTTGAGAGACGAATTATTCGCATTGGAAAAACTAAAAAAATAATTTAAAATAGTAGATTATGAAAATTGGATTTATCATAACATCAACTGGGTGGGGAGGCTTGGAAATGAACACAATAAAACTTTCTACCTCATTAAATAGTTTAGGTTATTCAATCACACTTTTCACACAGGAAGACTCAACAATTTACAAAAAAAACAGCCCATCTTTTGAATCTTCCGTTTTAATTAAACGAAATAAAAAATACTTCGATTTTAAAACTGCGAAACAGATTGCGAAATCATTAAAAGACAAAGAAATTTCAACTATTATCATTGTTGACAATAAAGATTTAGATGTAATAGCATGGGTTAAAAGATTGTATTTCAAAAACTTAAAAATAATCTACCAGCAACATATGCAAATTGGAATCCCTAAAAAGAATCCTCTTCAAACGTTTCGTTTTAAGACAATCGACAAATGGATTAGTCCTCTTGATTACCTTATAAAAGAGATTGAACTTCAAACTAAATTCCCTACTAATCGAATCGTTAAAATACCGATTGGTGTTGATACTGAACGATTTTTCAAACACACAACTTCAAAAGAAGAAGCATTAAAAAACGTATCAATTGATTCGTCACTTCCTCTAGTAGGAATCATTGGTCGAATTTCAGAAAAAAAGGGACAACTATTTCTTCTCGAAACAATGCTTCAATTAAAAAAGGAAGGTGTTAATTTCAATCTTTTAATCTTCGGATCAGCCACTATAAATGATGTTGAATGTCAAAATTACAATACTAAAATTCATAATTTTACTAAAAGTAATAATTTAAATAATAACGTATACTTTATTGAACATCAAGAAAATATATCGTTATTCTACAATTCTATTGATATTTTTGTGCTAGCTTCTGAAAGTGAGACCTATGGAATGGTAACAATCGAAGCGATGTTATCAGGACTTCCAATTTTAGCCACCAAATCAGGTGGTACTAGCGACATACTAAACAAGGGCGAATTTGGAAAATTATATCCATTTGGTTCACATACTGAATTTGCAAATGAAATTAAATCAACCTTAAATAACCTGGAAAAAGCTAGAGAAATGGGCTTATTAGCAAAAGAAAATGCTCTTAAAAACTACACTTTAGAAAACGAAGTCACACAAATCGATAAACTTTTA
>CAMDMY010000061.1 GCA_945902775.1 Chryseobacterium gleum
CCATACGTCATCATTAAACTTTCTGGTTGCATTTTAGAGTAATCCATAGAATTTTGTTCTTTTTAATTTGTTCAAATTTACATTAAATTCTATTTTGTTTTTAAATAGTAGACTATTTTTCTTTAAAAATGTTTTTTGTTAGATTATTAATCTATAAATTGTATTATTTTTGCTTCTATAAAAGAAAAACATTCTATGACAGTTCAACTTGATGCAATTGATCTTCAGATTTTAGATTTATTAACCAAAAATGGGAAGTTAGGAAATAAGGAAATCGCGGCTGTAATCGGACTATCAACAACTCCTACATTTGAACGAATCAAGCGACTTGAGCGAAAAGGAATTATAAAAGGATACACCGCTATTTTAGATAAAAAGAAAATTGGTAAAGGATTACAAGTTTTTTGTCAGGTTTCATTAAAATCACATAATGCTGAAATTATTGATGGCTTTGAAGCTGAAATTATACATTTATCAGAAGTTAGTGCTTGCTATCATATCGCAGGAGATTTTGATTACTCCTTGTTTATTGAAGTCGCAGACATGGATGAATACCAACATTTTTTGAAACAAAAATTAGCTAATATTCCAAATATAGCAAACGTTCAAACTGCTTTTGTGATGAGTACGTTGAAGGGGTGATGTTTTTTTAAATTATAACATTATCTTTGCACCCGATCCAAAACAGGAGATAAACTTTTACGAAGATGGAAAAAAATCAAGAATTGATAAATCGCCGTGAGGCTTCCAAATTAGGAGGTGGTCAGGCTCGTATTGATAAACAACATTCTCAAGGAAAATTAAATGCTAGGGAAAGAATCACTTTGTTATTAGACGAAGGTTCTTTCAATGAAATCGGAATGTTTGTGGAACACCGTTCTACTTATTTCGGTCTAGAAAAAACGAAATTTCCTGGTGATGGTGTTGTGACAGGTTACGGAACAATTCATGGTCGTCCGGTATATGTTTTCTCTCAAGATTTTACTGTTTTAGGTGGTTCACTTTCTGAAACACATGCTCAAAAAATCTGTACTGTTATGGATTTAGCAATGAAAAACGGCGCTCCAATTATCGGATTGAATGATTCGGGAGGTGCACGTATTCAAGAAGGAGTTGTTTCTTTAGCAGGTTATGCTGATATTTTTTATAGAAATACCAGAGCGTCAGGAGTTATTCCTCAAATCAGTGTAATAATGGGACCTTGTGCAGGAGGGGCAGTTTATTCTCCAGCATTAACGGATTTCGTTTTTATGGTGGAAGATACTTCGTATATGTTTGTAACGGGACCAAATGTAGTAAAAACTGTAACACATGAAGAAGTTACTTCTGAAGATTTAGGAGGTGCTAAAACACACGCTGAAAAATCAGGGGTCAACCATTTTACAGCTTCAAATGATGTAGAATGTTTGAAAAAAGTACGTGATTTAATAACGTATATGCCTCAAAATGTGAATCAATTAGCTCCATTACTTTCAACTTTCGAATTTAATACAGCAAAGTTAAATACAATTAAAACAATCTTACCGGCCAATTCTAATTTACCATACGATATTCGTAAAGTAGTAGAATGTGTAATTGATGATACTAGTTTCCGTGAAGTTCAAGAAGATTACGCTAAAAATATAGTAGTAGGTTTCGGACGTTTAGCAGGAAAAACATTGGGAATTGTAGCAAATCAACCAGCTTCTATGGCTGGGGTTTTAGATATTGATGCTTCAAGAAAAGCAGCACGCTTTGTACGTTTCTGTGATTCATTTAATATCCCATTATTGGTATTTGAGGATGTACCAGGATTCTTGCCGGGAACAGATCAAGAATGGAAAGGAATTATTACACACGGTGCAAAATTATTGTATGCATTCTGTGAAGCAACTGTACCAAGAATTACAGTAATTACGCGTAAAGCTTATGGAGGTGCATTCGATGTAATGAACTCTAAAAATATTGGAGCAGATATGAATTTTGCATGGCCAACGGCTGAAATTGCTGTAATGGGAGCAAAAGGAGCAGCGGAAATCATCTTCAAAAAAGAAATTTCAGAAGCAGCTGATCCAGCGGCTAAATTATTAGAAAAAGAAGCAGAATATGCTGAAAAATTTGCGAATCCATACAGAGCAGCAGAACGTGGAATTGTAGACGATGTAATCTTGCCAGAAGAAACGAGAGAGAAATTAATTGCAGCTTTTAAAATGTTAGAAAACAAAGCAGAAGTTCTGCCGTTGAAAAAACACGGAAATATTCCTTTGTAAGAAATAAAAATAATGTCAGGGAAAGGGTTTATCAGTTGGTAAACCCTTTTTTTATAGGACAATTTTTATAAAATTTAAATTAATTGTAACTTTTTTAGTTTTCGTCTGTCTTATGATTAGAAAACGATAATTAATTTAGATAAAAACATATGAGACAGTTTATTTTAACCCTTGCTATACTTCTTTCGATATCAACACTTTCCGCTCAAGAAACTCCTAAAGAAGAAATTCCAAAAGCAAATGGTAAAGACACTTCACGTTATAAAGTGGGAAACGTGAACATCTATGTTTTTAAAGATCCGATTGAAGAAGTGGATACGGTAGATGCTAGTCCATCAGAAGAGGAAGCTGAAAAAAATGAAAAACATTGGCACGAAGCAAATTGGGGTGGAATTGATTTAGGTGTCAATGTATTAACAAATGAAAATTTTGGGATGACTTTCAAAGAAAATAAATATTGGGAAAATGACCCTGCTAATTCATTTAATTATAATTTGAATTTATTTAGTCAAAAACATTACATCTATAAAAACAACCTTGGAATTGTATCTGGTTTTGGGTTTAATTTCACTCAATATGCATTTAAAAATAACTATTTAATTAAAACAAATATAGATAGTGTTTATGCGCAAATGGATACCGTTTATAATTACTCAAAAAACAAATTAAAAGCGACTTATATTCAGATTCCATTACTATTAGAATTTAGTTCAAATGATAATAATAAATATATTTCTGCGGGGATTGTTGGAGGATTAAGAATAGGTTCTAAAACAAAACGTGAAGGAGAATTGAATTTTAAAAACTTTACTGAAAAAACAAAAGGAACGTATGATTTAAATTCATTTAAATTGGATGCTACAGTAAGAGTAGGAGTTGGTAATGTTGGTGTTTATGCAACCTATGCTTTGATACCTTTATTTGAATCAGGTAAAACTGTGCAAGTACATCCATTTTCAATAGGAGCTATTTGGAATATGTAAGTAAATTAGTTTTAAAATGGAGGGTTGTTTATTAATCAAAATTAAGTGCTTCTCCTTGCTTATTTTGCATTTCTAATGTCCAACTATCAGTCGCGCTAGTTTCAAGCCAAATACGCCCAGATTTTCTATACAATTGAATTTCTAATCGGTAGCTGTTTGTGATTTGTTTTACTAATTCAGAAACCGTTAATTCCGGTGTTATAATAATTGAATTTTCGCGATCTTCAAGAATGAATTCTGTAAACGTTTTTTCAGATTTATCCAATAATTTCTTTTGAATAGTTCCTGTTCTGCTTTTTATTGTTTCAAAGAAATTTATTTTCAAATAAGGAAATTCTAGATGAAACTCCTGTTGTACAGAAAGTAAGGATAAGTTATCATCAATTCGTATATTCATTCATTTTTGCTATTACTACTATGCCTGAAAACTTAAAAGTTTCAAGATTAGTTTAACAAAAATAAGTGAGATTAGGCTAAAAATAAATGATGAATATCAGTAAACTAAAAAATTGAGATCAGTTTCTCATCCCGGCTAACCCATCATAGTCTATGATTGAGATAGAACCTCTTTCAATTGAAATTAATCCTTCTTCTTTAAAATCACTTAAAGTTCGAATAGTTGTTTCAGTTGCAGTACCAGCTAAATTCGCTAAATCTTCTCTTGAGATGTGAATTGTAAATGAGACTTCATTTTCTTTTTTATAGCGATTTGATAGTGTTGAAAGTGCTTCAGCAACACGTTTACGAACAGAATTGTAGGCTAGTTTTATTAATTTCTCCTCTTTATCTTTTAAGTTGTTTGAAAGTAAAGAAATGAACTTACGAGAAACATCTGCATTTTTATAAATCAAAGCGAAAAAATCTTCTTTTGGTATTAAGCAAACAGTAGAATCCTCCAAAGCAGTTGTCGATTCCGTATATTTGTTATCTTCTAATAATGAAGCATATCCAAAGAAATCACCTTCTTTATATAAATCAGTAATAAACTCTTTTCCTTGATCATTTGTTTTATATGCTTTGATTTTCCCTTTTGATAAAAAGTAAATTCCTTTTGGATATTGTCCTTCAGCATAGATAGTTTCTTTTTTCTTGCAAGTACGTTTATCAGCATCTTCTTTTGTTGAAATTTCTTCCAATAAATTCAATCCTTTTGCATCTGATAAAAATGAATTAAATCCATCTAAATCATTTGAAAATTCTTTTTGTACAATCGCTGATTTTTTTAATCGAGCTTCAATTGCATTCAATAATTCAATATCATCAAAGGGTTTAGTGATGTAATCATCAGCGCCCATTTCCATACCCTTTCTGAAGTCACTTCTTTCCGATTTTGCCGTCATAAAAATGAAAGGTATACCTGCTACTTCTTCATTTTTAGAAAGTAAGTGTAGAACACCATATCCATCTAAAACTGGCATCATTATATCGCAAATAATCAAATCTGGTTTTTCTGACATCGCCATATTAACACCTATTTTCCCATTCTCAGCAGTAATTACTTTATAACTTGCTAATTCTAAAATTTCAGCTGTATTTTCGCGTATATCTAGATTGTCTTCGATTAATAATATTGTTTTCATTTTTAGCTTTTATTGTGGAAACGATAAGTTAAAGGTAGTTCCTTCATTTTCAACACTTGTGAAGTTAATCGTTCCGTTCATTAATTCAATGTAATTTTCGATAATATTTAAACCTAAACCTGTTCCTTGAATGTTAGAAGCATTTTTTCCTCTAAAAAAACGTTGAAATAAATGTTTTTGGTCTTTTTGGGAGATTCCAATTCCTTGATCTTCGACCGAAATTTTAAATTCAGTTTCAGTTCGTTCTGTTGAAATAGTAATTTTTTTATTTTCTGCGGAAAATTTTACAGCATTTGATAATAAATTGTATAAAATATGCTTGATTAATTTTTTATCTAATAATACCATTTCTCCTCCAGTGTGATGGTAACTTATTTTCTGACCTGTCTTACAAAATAATTCCATTTCTGAAATCACTTCTTTTATATAGCGTTGAATTTCAAACTGTTCCTGAACATGTTCTACTTTGCCTTCTTCTAATTTACTGACGGATAAGAAATCGTTTAAGATATCTGTTAAGTTTCCAATTGAAGATTTTATTTTTTGAATATGACGACTTTGTTTTACAGAATCGTTTTGTTCTCCGTATGCTTTCACTAAAGACAGGGATGACATTATAGTTGCTAGAGGAGTTCTGAATTCGTGGGAAGCCATTGAAACAAAACGAGATTTTAGTTCATTTAGCTCCTTTTCTTTATCTAAAGCTTGATTTAATTCGTTTTTTGTTTTTTCAAGTTCGGTGATTGCTTCTTGTAAAATAAGTGTTCTATTTCCGACTTGTTTTTCCAAATCTACTGAATAGTTTTTTAATTTTTCTTCAGCAAGCTTTCTTGTAGAAATATCGATTATAAAAGCAACTACAAATTTTCCTTGTTGATTCGAATAGGGGCTCAAACTTATTTCAACGGGGAATTCGGTCCCATCTTTCTTTGCGCCGAATAATTCCATTCCTTCTCCCATCGATCGAGCGTGAGGATTCTCTTGGAAATTATCTCTGTGTGAAATATGCTTTTTGGTATATCTTTTAGGAATAAGAACTTCAATTTTTTGTCCGATTAACTCTCCTTTTTCGTACCCGAATAATTTTTCAGCACTTGGATTGATATTGATGATTTCACTTTTTTCATTCGTCACTAAAATTCCTTCCGTGGCAAATTGAAAAATCGCGTCAATACCTTGCTTACTATCCATTTTATCGTATCCTGAAAATTGCATGACAAAGTTAATTAATTTACAATCTTCGAAGATATATTTCTTACTTTATTTAAAACATGACTTTGGTCATGTTTTAAATTGATGGTTATCAGTTATCCTTAACCACGGAGTACTCGGAGTTTAGCGCAGTGTTTCACAGAGTGTTGTTTTATTGGATGGAAATTAAATCGTATTACTTCTAACACCAGAAAAAACTCTGTGTTACTAAGTGAAATACCTCTTTGCTCTCTTTGCTTAAAAATAATTCTATATCACCTTTGTCAAATTCAACTATTTCACTATCTTCATACAACAAATGGAAAATAATTCAACACATAACTTTATTGAACCTTCTTTAGAAGTCAACAATCCAGCAGATTTCACTGAACGATTCATTAACCAAACAAATCAATCAGTTTTTTTAACTGGAAAAGCAGGAACGGGTAAAACTACTTTACTTAAAAAGATCATTGAATCGACTCATAAACAAGCGATTATAGTTGCTCCAACTGGAATTGCAGCTCTAAATGCGGGAGGAGTTACAATACATTCTTTTTTTCAGTTGCCTTTTGGTGGTTTTATTCCTGAATTTAATGTCGCTGCTCAATTTACTGATTCGATGAAATTAGAGTCGAAAGACAGTTTGATGCGTCATTTTAATATGAATGCCCAACGAAAAAACCTGATTCGAAGTATGGAATTACTTATCATCGATGAGGTGAGTATGCTTCGTGCTGATTTATTAGATGCAATTGATTGGACATTAAGAAATGTTCGAAAAGTGAATCGACCGTTTGGGGGAGTTCAAGTTTTATTTATCGGTGATTTGTTGCAACTACCACCTGTTGTAAAACAGGAAGAATGGAATGTCCTTCGAAATTATTATAGCGGAATGTTCTTCTTTCATTCAAAAGTGATTCAAGAACAACAACCTATATACATTGAATTGTCTAAAATTTACCGACAAAAAGATGATGAATTTATTTCGGTATTAAATAATTTACGAAACAATGAAATTACAGAAGAAGATATTTCTGTGATGAATAAGTACGTGAAAGCAGATTTTAACCCAACGGAACACGAAGGGTATATCACTTTGACAACACATAATGCGAAAGCAGACGAAATTAATGCAAAAGCATTAGAAGCGTTAGAAGAAAAATCGTTTTATTTTGATGCTGAAATCATAGATGAATTTCCGAAACATTTGTTTCCACTAGAACATACACTAGAATTGAAAGTAGGTGCACAAGTAATGTTTATCAAAAACGATATTTCTTTCGAAAAGAATTTCTTCAATGGTAAAACGGGGCGTATTGAAGCGCTTGGTGAAGATGAGATTTTAGTTCATTTTCCAGAAGAGAAGAAAACAATTGAGGTTCAAAAATACGAGTGGACTAATATTCGCTATATTTTGGATGAAAATTCAGGAGAGATTACAGAAGATATTTTAGGGACTTTTGTTCATTATCCCTTAAAATTAGCCTGGGCAATAACGGTTCATAAAAGTCAAGGTTTGACTTTTGACAAAGCGGTTTTGGATGTTTCTCAGGTTTTTGCCCCTGGTCAAGCGTATGTTGCACTTTCACGTTTGCGTTCTTTGCAAGGATTGGTTTTAACGAGTCCAATGCGAATGAACGGACTTTCAAATGATCGTAATGTGGTCAATTATTCGAATAACAAAGCAGATGATAAAATGTTAGTTGATTCCTTGAAAAAAGGGCAGAAACAATTTTTATTAGATTCATTAATTGATGCTTTTGATTGGCACGAATTGACAAGTAAATGGGGGATTCATGAAGCAAGTTATAAAAATGCACCTTCAAAATCAGAGAAAGGAAAAGCAAAAACATGGGTGACTCATCAAGCTCAAGCTATTCAATCAACAATGGATCCAGCGAAAAAATTTCAAAATCAATTGATGGTTTTGTTTTCGAAAGAACAATTTGATTTAGAACATATTCACGAAAGAGTTCAAGCGGCGTATAATTACTTTTTTAAAATTTTAGATGGTTTAGTGTATTCAACTTTGAAGAAAATTTCAGAGTTAGAACGCATGTCTAAAATCAAAGTTTTTTTAGAAGAAGTGCAAGAATTAGATCAATTACTGATTGAAGTCGTACTAAAATTAAAGAAAGCAAGATTGCTAATGGAACTTGTTTTGAGCGATCGAGAAATCACAAAAGAAGTGATTTGGAACGAAGAGTTGAAAAACTATAAACTAACTAAAATCGCAATAATTAAACAAGAAAAGCGACAAACACGTTCTCTATTGGATATGGACGATGAAAATGGTGAAGAATTCATTCCAATTCAAGTGGCAAAAAAAGGTCCAAAAGAAGTCAAAGAAAAACGTTCTACGTTCCACCAAACATTGGATTTAGTCAAAGAAGGATACAAAGTAGAAGACATTGCTCGAATGCGACAATTATCTGTAAAAACGATTAATGGACATTTTATTAATCTAATTAAATCCGAAGAAATTGAACTTTCAGAAGTAATGAGCAAAGAGAGAATTCGAGAATTAGAAGATTATTTTGATGATTACAACGAAGCTTCATTAACTCCATTGAAAGAAAAATTAGGCGACAAAGTAAACTGGGAAGAATTAAAATTGTTTCGAGCATCAACGATAATTTGAGTTTCATCCCTTTTAAGGCCTTTCCAAATGGCAAATTAAACCTATTAATTTCTAAACAATCTCAAAACAATATGTGGTTTTTTTAAAATAAGCCCTCAATTTTTTTAAAGTTTAACATGCTTTGTTTACATTTGTTACTAGGGGTTTTAAAAATTAAGATTTCTTATTGTTTAACTATAAAATGAAAATTTATGGAAATAACACCACAAATTATTGAACGATTAGAGTTACTTGAAAAAAAGTATAGTGCTATCGGACAAGATATGCTTTCTTATTTAGATGGGTTGTTGTACAATGACAGCGTTAAATATTGGGATTATGTTGAAGTTGATACGCTTTTAAGTCTACAAAAACCAAGAACCGATTTTCCTGATGAGGTTATTTTCATTATGTATCATCAAATTACGGAGTTGTATTTTAAACTTTCCCTTCGTGAGTTTGAGCAAATAGGAATTCAAGAAAATTTAACTGCTAAATTTTTTGTTGACCGTGTAAGTCGAATCAATCGTTATTTTGAGGCTTTAACACATAGTTTCGACATTATGATTGAGGGAATGGACAGAGAACAATTCTTGAAATTCAGAATGTCCCTTCTTCCTGCAAGTGGCTTTCAATCAGCACAGTATAGAAAAATTGAAATTTGTTCAACTGATTTTAAAAATCTGGTTGATAAAGATGTTCGTGATTCAATCAAAGAAGACAGTTCAATTGCTGAACTTTTCGAAAATATTTATTGGAAAGAAGGTGCTACTGAATTAGCAACAGGTAAAAAGACATTGACATTAATCCAATTCGAAGAACGTTACAAAGACGAGTTCATTCAATTGGGTGAAAAATATAAAACATTGAATTTGTGGCAATCTTATTTGCGTTTAACTCCTGAAGAACAAGCTTTACCAGAAGTTAAAAATGCATTAAAAAGAAACGATACAAATGTAAATATCAATTGGCCTTTATCTCATTATAAATCAGCTGTTCGCTATTTACAAAAAGCACCTGCTGATATAGCTGCAACTGGTGGTACAAACTGGCAAAAATATTTACCTCCGAGATTCCAAAAACGTATTTTCTATCCAGCACTTTGGTCTGAACAAGAGGTTGAAGAATGGGGAAAAGCTTGGGTTGATACTATTATCGGTTAATAAAATTGTAATTTTCATTTGTAGGTATAGGGCATGCCCTTTACCTACAAATGAAAATTACAATTTAATCCATTCACCATTTTGCTGAAAAGCAGAAAATGATGTTTTTGGGGCAATTTTTAAAAAGGGGTATTGTACTTCTGATAAGAATAATCCTTGTGGATGAGCCACGTTAAATTCAGACGGTGTTATTTTTGTGATTAACAATTCTTCAAATTCTTTTACTGTCATTTCACCAGCCCCTATTTGTAATAATTTACCTACTATTATCCGAATCATTCCTCTTAAAAAACGATTTGCAGTTATTTGAAATCGAATTCGATCACTTGATTCATTTCTGTATAATGTTGCAGAATAAATTTCACAAAGGGTTGTAGAATGAGCATCAGGAGTTTTACAAAATGCTTGAAAATCGGTGTATGAAGTCAGCAAAGAAACCGCTTCTGCCATTTTAGTTATATCTAATTTATTTTCTGTATAAAGCGTACTAATATTTCTTAAGAAAGGATCTTTATAGGTATGAATAAAATAATCGTACGTTCTTTTGGTAGCTCCAAATCGTGCGTGTTGTTTAGGCTCAACTGGAACAACATCGAAAACTGCAATATCAGGTGGTAACATTTTATTCAAACGGAAAACCAAATCAAAATCCCATTCTTTTTCTATTTGAAAATGCACAAAATATTGATTTGCATGTACTTGAGCATCTGTTCTTCCACAGCCTATCACAAAAACAGGTTGTTTAAAAACCTGACTTAAATTCTTTTCTAAAATTTCTTGTACGCTAATTACACCGCCTTTTTGCATTTGCCAACCTCTATAATTGGTTCCGCTATAAGCAATATGCAAAAAATAACGCATTAAGAATTAATCTGATTTAAAAACAAAAGCATATCATCGAAGTGATAATCAGCTAAACTTAATTTTGGTTCAGGAGAATGTGATTTTTCAGGTATGCATACTACGGTCATTCTTGCAGCTTTACCAGAAATAATACCGTTTAATGAATCTTCAATCACCAAACATTTTTTCGGTTGAATTTGAAGTTGATCAGCAACAGTTAAATAGACTGCTGGATGCGGCTTTCCATGTGATTCATTTTCAGCAGAATGGGTGAAATCAAAATATTGACGAATGAATAATGCGTTGAGAACTGTATCAATTAATACTGCATAAGATGAAGTTGCTAAACCAATTTTTTTACCTTTTAGTTTAAGAAATTCTAAAGTTTCTATTACACCTGTTAAAGGCGTCCCATTTTCATTTAATAATTCAATCATTCGTCTAACAATGGCTTCTTCAACTTCTTTTGGCGTTGCATTTTCCCAACCAGTATGTTCATACCAGTATTGAATAACTTCGTCTAGTCGAAGTCCGACTGTTTTTTGAAAATCTTTTCTTGTTAGAGAACAACCGACAGATTTAAACACTTCTTCCATTGCAATCTTCCAAAGCGGCTCAGAATCGATTAAAACGCCGTCCATATCAAATATTACTGCATCAAAAGAGGAAAGGTCTAAGTTCATTTTTTATCGTGTTTATGTTTTTTCTTGTGCTTCTTCTTTTTTTCTTTTAAGCTTATTTTATACAATTTCCCTCCACCAAGTAATTTTTGTTCCTCATCTGAAATAAACACTTCTCCTTTTGAATTCACGGCTACGGCTTCAATTTGCGATAATGGAGCTAAAAGAATATGTCTTGAAAATACAAATTTTCCATTTTCAAAAGTGTAAATCATCAATCTATTATATGTCAGGATATAGCATTTATTATCTTGAATATCAACTCCTGTTGCTGAGTCTTTAAACCAACCATCTTTTCCTAAAAATAGTTCAAATTGTTTTTCTAATTTATAGTTTCCTGCTTTTGTTGGGACTTTATACCCATAGCATTTTCCATCGAAAGGTTCTGTTCTACATTTTGTGAAAATATAGATTGTATCATTTACAAAAGCCATTCCTTCCGCATCAAAGTGACGATCGGGTTTGTTTTCTGGAAATTCTTTTTGTTCAGAATAACTTAAACTAATTTTTTCAGATTTTACACTGTCTTTTTTTAAAATTCCTTTTGAATTAACTTTATAGATACACAAGTCTTTTCTGTCATTACTATTGTTTCCAATGTCACCTATATATAAGAATTCTTTACCATCAAATGCGATGTCTTCCCAATCTATATTCTTTGCCCCTTCAATTTTTACTCGGTGTATTTCTTCCCCTTTGAGGTTTAAAAAGTAAAGAATAGGTTCATCTCCCCCATCGTTATGTGCAACTAAAACTGAGTCATTTAAGAAAACTAAGCCAGATATTTCATTTAAATCTTTAGGTACTTTTGCAATTTCTTTTTTTTGAGAAAAAGTAAAATTAAAAGGTTGAATAATAAATGTTATAGCTATAAATAGATGGTGTATTTTTAGCATAGGTTTGTTTTACTTAATGATAACACGAACAATTTCGATTTTTCGATCACTTACTTGTTCGATAATCAAGTTGTATTTGTCTAATTCTAATTTCGTTCCCGATTCTGGAATAGATTCCAAAGAGTGAATAATTAACCCAGCTAAAGTTTCATATCCTCCGGCATCTGTTAAGGATAAATCGTATTCTTCATTTAGATAATCTAAATCCATTCGTCCAGAAAAAAGATATTCTTTATCAGAAATCTTTTCTTCTAACAATTCTTCAATATCGTGTTCATCATCGATTTCTCCGAATATTTCTTCGATAACATCTTCAATGGTAATCATTCCAGCTGTACCTCCATATTCATCTACAACAACCGCAATATTACCCGATTGTTTTGTGAACATTTCCAATAATTCTTTCCCAGGTATTGCTTCAGGCACAAAGGCAATTGGAAGCATAATTTGTTTAATAGAAGTCGGACGTTTAAACATTTCAAATGAATGCACATATCCAATTATATTATCAATATTATTTCTGAAAATCAATATTTTAGAAAGTCGTTGTGTAATAAATAATTCATTTAAATCCTTGATTTCTTTTTCTACATCTATGGCTACTATTTCTGTTCTTGGAATCATACAATCCCTTGCTTTTAAGCTAGAAAAATCGAGCGCATTTTGAAGGATCTGCATTTCATTTCCAAAGTCTTCTTCTTCTTTGATTCGACCGCTTAAGTCTTGTACGTAATGTTCCAAATCTATTTTAGAAAATACTTTTTCAGTTGTATCTCCATTTGTTTTTAATAAACGCAATACTCCGTTACTTAAAAACATGACAAATTGAGTTGGAATATATAAAATCCAATGCATTGTTATCATTGGGATAGATGCAAATTTTAAGAATCCATTTGGATTGATTTGAACCAATGCTTTAGGTAAAAATTCAGCTGTAATAAGTACTAAAAGCGTTGAAATAATCGTTTGGCAAAGTAAGATAAGTCCTTCGCTTTGAATTCCCCACGATTCGATGATTGGATTCAATAAATTAGCTGCAGAAATACCGAAAATTACTAATGAAGCGTTGTTTGCCAATAATAACATAGCAATAAAATGCGATTCATTTTTGTAAAATATGCCTAGAATTCGACCATTCAATGTCCCTTTAGAACGATCCATTTCAACTTTTAAACGATTAGATGACATAAATGCGATCTCCATTCCAGAAAAGAATGCAGAAAACAAGAGGGTTCCAATAATAACTATGAGCTCGGGGTCCATTTTCGTTTAGAGATTACTATTCAATTACAAAACATCAAAACCGATATCAGTTCTGTAATACGCATTTTCAAATTCGATTTTTTCAGCTGTATCGTATGATCTTCTTAACGCTACATTTAAATCTTTACCGTATGAAGTGATAGATAATACACGTCCTCCATTCGACATAACTGCTGGTCCATCAGCACTTGTTCCTGCATGGAAAACGATGCTATCTGTAACTGCATTTAGACCGTAAATTTGTTTACCTTTTTCGAATGCTTCTGGATATCCACCTGAAACCATCATTACTGTACAAGCTGAACGGTCATCAAATAAAACATCTCTTTCTGAAAGAGTACCAGAAGCAACACCTTCGAATAAATCTAAAATATCAGATTTCAATCTAGGAATAACAACTTCCGTTTCTGGATCACCCATTCTGCAATTGTATTCAATAACATACGGTTCACCTTTCACACTTATTAATCCAAAGAAAATGAATCCTTTGTAAACAATACCTTCTGATTTTAAACCTTTTACAGTAGGAATAATAATCTGATTTTTAATTTTTTCTTTAAAAGTTTCATCAGCAAATGGGACCGGAGAGATTGCTCCCATACCACCTGTATTTAAACCCAAGTCACCTTCACCGATACGTTTGTAATCTTTCGCTTCAGGTAAAATTTTGAATGAATCACCATCTGTAATAACAAAAACAGATAATTCAATTCCTTTTAAAAACTGTTCAATAACAACTCTTGAACTTGCTTCTCCAAATTTCGCATCAGCCAGCATGTTTTTTAATTCCGCTTTCGCTTCAGGCAGATTATCTAAAATAAGAACTCCTTTACCAGCACATAAACCATCCGCTTTTAAAACGAAAGGTGGTTTTAATGATTCAAGAAATGCATATCCTTCAGATAACGTATCTTTTGTAAATGTCGCATATTTCGCAGTAGGAATATTGTGACGCGCCATGAATTTTTTAGAAAAATCTTTACTTCCTTCTAATTGAGCTCCTTCTTTATCAGGACCAATCACTGGAATATTTTTCAATTGATCATCAGCCAAGAAGAAATCATGAATACCTAGTACCAACAAATCTTCTGGTCCAACGACAACCATATTTATTTTTTTCTCTAAAACGAATGCTTTAACAGCTTCGAAATCAGATGTATTGATGTCTACATTTGTTCCGTGTGCACGAGTTCCCGCATTTCCTGGAGCTATATATAACTCTTCTAATACTGAACTTTGAGCAATTTTCCAAGCAAATGCGTGTTCTCTTCCACCTGATCCAAGAAGTAATACTTTCATTTTAGTTCTTTATTTTATATTCAATTGTAACTTTCGTAATCTATTGATTAGCAAAATTTTAGAAGAGATTCAAAAATCACTTTACCATCTTCATTTGATAATAAATGATCTGCTGCTCTTTCTGGGTGCGGCATCATTCCAAATACATTTTTACCTGCATTAGCGATTCCTGCTATATTTAATAATGATCCATTTGGATTTGATTCGTCATTTATTGTTCCATCAGCTGCACAATAGTTAAAGATAATTTGATCATTATCTTGAATTTTTTTCAGCATATCCTCAGGAGCATAGAATCTTCCTTCACCGTGAGCGATTGGAATTTTATATGATTTATTAAAATCTAATCCTTTTGTTATAGCAGTTGAGCTAGAAGAAGGTTTGATGAATGTATTTTTACAGATAAATTTTTGTTGGTTGTTGTGTAATAAAGCACCATCTAATAAACCAGATTCTGTTAAAATTTGGAACCCGTTACAAATCCCCATTACATAACCACCTTTATTTGCGTGTTTAATTACTTCGCCCATAATCGGAGAAAGTTTAGCAATAGCACCTGAACGTAAATAATCTCCGTAAGAGAAACCGCCAGGAAGGACAACAAAATCAACCCCTTTAAGGTCAGTGTCTTTATGCCATAATTTTTCAACTTGTTGACCCATAATATTTTCTAGGACATACACCATGTCCTCATCACAGTTTGAACCAGGAAAAGTAACTACACCAAATTTCATATATCAAAAATTTTAAAAAGGAAAATTTGTTCTTCCTTATCGTATTTCAAGCTGTAAAAATAGTAAATAAATAAAGAATAGGCAACAGAAATAGACATTAGATTCTTAGACTTTAGACCATTTCAATAAATTGAAACTCAAAGACTGAAGACTCAAAGCCCCAATTCTCGCCGAAGTCTAAAGTCTATGAGCGCAGGGGTCTCGTATGATTCTTAAACATTAGACTGTTCGAATAAATTATAACTCAAATCCCCAATACTTATAAACTTAAACTTAACGTCATCAGTCTTTGAACGAAGTGGTCTAAAGTCTATGAGCGCAGCGGTCTAAAGTCTAGAATGCTTTACAGAAAAAATTTAACAAGAGAATAGATTAACGTCACATAAAATAAACCTACAGCGACAATACTTAACGTTTTGTGAATGAAGGAGAAGGTTAAGAAAAAAGAAAAAGGAATCATAATCAAACTGAAACGTTGAATTTGATTGAATTTTAAAAAGTCGATTACCCCTAAAATCAATCCGACTATTACAAACCACCATAAAATTCGTGTCATTTTTTTCAAACGAATTGAACTTTTTTGAATGTTCGTTTGAATACTTACCAAACTAAGTAGTAGTGAGAAAATAAAAATTCCTGATGTTACTAAAAAATCGAATTGTTGACGTTCAAAATTAGTCGTTGTTTTTAGTAGTTTCAAATCGATGGATGTACCAGTATAAATTAAGTAAAACCCGGCATAAAAAAGAGGAACAGAAAATCCAATTACACATAATAATATTTCTCTAACTACGAAAGGACGAATACTCCACATCATAAAGAATATGAAGGGTAATAATCCGATTAGAGGAGGGTGAAATGTAGCAGCTAAACCTCCAAAAAAAGCACAGTTGAAAACAGTTTTACGGCCATCTTCATTCTGTCTTAAGCGATATAGATGGTACAAACAAAGGATTAAGAAAATGTGTGACATTAACAATCCATCTAACTGATAAAAAGAATGATAAAAACTTAATAAAACAATATATAAAAGAGAAGGCATAAAACTATTTCTCTCCATAAACTGATTCCAGTTAAAAATAGCATTTATGAAAATAGCGTTTCCAATGATGATTATACTGGCTAAAATTTGAGAAGGTATTGGTGCTAATTGAATATCATTTCCCCAAAACCCAAAGTTGGCGATAGTTGTATAGGAATAATAGTTTGTAAATTGATTTAATATTATATAAACTACTATTACCAAAGGTAATAGAAATTGAACAATAGAACGATTACTTAAAAATAATTTTACCACTTTGCGAAGATATAATTTTTTTTAGAAAATTTATATTAGACTGTTAGATAAAAGACTTTAAGGCGCAAGACTTATATATTACAAACAAAG
>CAMDMY010000062.1 GCA_945902775.1 Chryseobacterium gleum
CAGGATCTTGATCTGGTTCGGTGTCGCTGGCAGTGTACGTAAATTCAGGTGTGGTGACCCAGTTACTCAGGTATTTTCAAATGTTGGAGCTTCTGAATTAGAAGTTATTGCATCAATTTCTTCTTTTGTTTTATTAATCAATTCCTCAAAAGCAGGAAGATAGTCCTCATTTTTCACTTTTGAAAAAGGTGCTAAATCAAAAGGTTTTAAAAGTATATTTTCTGAATTATTCATAATATTTAAACATTTTTAGTTTCTATAAGACATATAGAAATTGATATGATTTAAAGTTAAGCATTTTTTATTTTAAAAAACTTTAAAATGAGAAAATATCAACAGTTTTAATCCACCTGAATATCATATTTTTCAAGTAAACCAATTATTCCAGGATAAGAAAATCGTGCTTTTTTTAATTTGTTTTGTTCTGGATTAATAGAGTAGTGGAGTGCAGTTCTTAAATCTGCTTTCACTAAATTGGTGTTCTCGAAGATTGCTCCCATTAAGTCACATTTGTTAAAGATGGATTCTGCTAATTCAACTTCAGAAAAGTCAACTTCTTTTAATGAGCATTCAATGAAATGCGTTTTTTTCATTTTCTTTTGAAAGAAAGTTGAATAATCTAATTGACAATTTTTAAAATTAACTGAAAATAAAAAGTCATTACAAACGCTAAAGTCAACACCAACTAATTTAGAATTTACGAAATCGCAATTTTTTAAACCTGAATGATTTAAGTTTGCCATTGAGAAATTACAATTATCAAAAAGACAATCTAAAAAATCAGTTTGGTTAATTGAAGAGGAAGAAAAATCACAATTGGTAAAGGTACATCTATCAAATTCCTTTCCTGATATTTTCTTTTCAGCAAAGTTTTTTGAATTAAACGTTTTTTCTTGGTGTAATGAATCTGACATGAAACAAAGATAAGCATACTTTGTTAAAAATGTACAAGTCTTGACTTCGACTTCGAGTGCCTCAGTCGGCGAGTCTACATGCTTATATTGAGTTGATTTATTTTTACTTCAAGTTGAACTTGTCGTTTTTTTTTGCCGACTGAGTTTATCGAAGTCAAAGCAAAAAAAAAGCCTTGCAAAATTTGCAAGACTTTAAATTCCTAAATAATGTATCGTGAAAAGCTTACGCTTGTTTAACGTTTACTGCATTTAATCCTTTTTTACCTTCTTGAAGTTCGTAAGTAACTTCATCATTTTCTCTGATTTCATCAACTAAACCTGAAATGTGTACGAAGTACTCTTGGTTTGATTCTGCATCTTTAATAAATCCAAATCCTTTTGAGTCATTGAAAAATTTAACAATTCCTTTATTCATAATAATAATTTTATTTAGACAAAGATACACTAATTATTAACAATGAACTATTATTTGAAGTTTATTTTTAATAATTAATTTTTTAGAGAAAAATCAATGTTGTTTTTTTATTGAAAAATAGATCTAAAATTAGTTTAATGACTGAAATTGAAGTCAGAAATTTGACCATTTTTCCATTGCTTTAAAGCGGCATTTTCTCCATCAAATTCTAAATAAGTAAAATAATTAAGCCAATCACCTAAATTAATATATTTAGAATTCTCTTTCAGACTTATATTTAATGGAAGATGACGATGTCCGAAAATGAAATAGTCAAAGTGTTCTGTTTCTAGAATTTCTTTACAATAAATAGCTAACCATTCGTTTTCTTCTCCTAAAAACTTCTCATCATCTGCACCAGATTTTGCTCTACTTTTTTTAGAAGATAAATTTGCTAACCAGATTCCGAAATTTGGGTGTAAACGTTCAAAACTCCATTGACAAAGTTTATTCGAGAAGATTTTTTTAAGAAATTTATAACCAGAATCTCCAGGACCTAATCCATCTCCATGACCAATATAGAATTTTTTGTTACCAAAAACTCGTTCAATTGGTTTTTTGTGAAGTAAAACCCCTAGTTCTTTTGGTATGTAGTCGAAAATCCACATGTCGTGGTTTCCTGTAAATAAATGAACTGGAATTCCTGCATCGGTTAATTCAGCAATTTTACCTTGTAAACGAACGAATCCTTTTGGAATTGCATGTTTATATTCGAACCAAAAATCAAAAACGTCTCCAACTAAAAATATTTCTTTCGCTGTTGGTTGGATATGATTAAGCCAAGCTACAATTTGTTTCTCACGTTCCAAACTCTTTTCATAATTAGGAGCACCTAAATGAAAATCAGAAGCGAAATAAACGTGTTTTTTAATTGTATCCGACATTTATATATTATTTAACCTTAATCCCAATCCGAATCTTTATCTCAACCTCAACCTCAACCTATTCGATTAATGTCCGAAAATTTGAAGAAGTTCCATATCTAAAGCTTCACCTCTTAAATTCGTTTTTATAATTTTCCCTTCTTTATCGATAAGAACTGTAAATGGAATTCCTGTTACTTGGTACATTTTACCTGTTGCTGAAGCCCATCCTTTTAAATCACTTACATGGTTTGGCCATACTAAACCATCAGCAGCAATTGCACTTTGCCATTTAGCTTTGTCTTGATCTAAAGAAACACTCATTACAGTAAATCCATCTTTGTTGTATTTTTCGTACAATTTAACCACATTTGGATTTTCTCTTCTACATGGTCCACACCAAGAAGCCCAGAAATCAAGAAGAACCACTTTCCCTCTTAAATCAGATAGTTTCATTGGTTTACCGTCGATTTTAGTATCCGTAAAATCAGGTGCTAATTTTCCTGTAGCAAACATATTTCCAGCTTCCTTTTTTTCTTTTGATGCTAGAAATTGCTTATTGATTTCTTTTATTGTTGGAGAATCTGCAAATCCTGTTACTAGTTGACTCACAATTGATTCGTATAATTCGAATTCTCTTTCAGGATCTAAAGCAGACAATACAGGCATTAAAGCGGCTGAATTAGGATTTTGACCTATGAAATTTTGTCTGTTATTTTGAAATTCAGAAAATTCCTTTTGCATTGAAGTATTGATTTCTTGCTGCTTTTCTGGATGTGATTTTAAATAAGTACGAGCAGAATCTTGTTTGATGTTCCAATTAGTTAGGATTTTTATGAAATCATTCATTGTTGAACTTTCAGTAGAACCAACGATATTACTGAATGCAAAAATATTCGCTCCATCACCATAGATTTTAATGTCTGAATTAGCTCTTAAGATGACATTTAAATGAGTGTTTCCAACTCGAAGCACGTAATAATCTGGATTTAGTAAACCACCTTTAATTGTAAAATCACCGTTTTTTGCTAAAGGCGCTTTTAAAAAGTCAACATAATGTGTTCCATAAAATTGAGATATCTTAACTGTATCCAATTTTGAATTAAAAATATTTCCTGAAACAGTTACTGAAATTGGGTTCTGACTGAATCCTAAAAATGAAATAAGGAATACTCCTACGATTACTAATTTTTGCATATTTTTTAATTTTTGAAAATTTCATTCAATTTTTGTTCCAAACTTTCTCCTCTAAGTCCAGATTCTATAATTTTTCCTTCTTTGTCGATTAAAACTGTGTGAGGAATTCCTTGGAAACCATATAAAGTAGGTAGGTTTGATTCCCATCCTAATAAATCGCTAACATGACTTGGCCAAGTTAATTTATCATCTTGAATTGCTTTTTTCCAAGCTGAAATATCTTTATCTAAAGAAACAGAATAAACTGTAAATCCTTTCGATTTGTATTGATTATATAATTTCACAACATTAGGAAGTTCTTTTCTACAAGGTGCGCACCAAGATGCCCAAAAATCAATTAAAACATACTGACCTCTCAAAGAAGAAAGTTTAATTTGTTTTCCTTCTGGATTATTCAACGCAATTTCAGGAGCTAGGTTTGAACCAGAATTAACAGCTTTATACTGATTGAAACTTGCTTCAATTTGAACAATTTGCTGAGCCATATTTTGTGCTATTGGTGAATTCTTGTATTTTTTTAAGTAAGCTTCACTCAATTTTTTTAACGTAACTAAATTCGATTGATCCCAATCCTTGAATCCCATATTTGGAGTCAAAAAAGACGTTAAAAGGAAGTTAATTGGATTGTCTAAATCTGCGTTGATTGAATTTCTACAAAAATCGTCGATTGGTTTTCTTAATGAGATGTATTTTTTCATTAATTCATCCTCTGTTACTTTTCCTTGTAAAGCTGCTAATGATTGTTGTTTAGCTGCAAATTCAGAAAATTTCGCCATATAAATAGACAAAGAATTTGCCCATTCAGTCCCTTCAAATTTAGGAGTCATAGCGAAATCTTTTAAAGTTGTAGTCAATGTTGCTACATCTTTTGGACAAATTGGTAAAGTGATAATTTGATCCTGACTTTCACCAATTCTTAGTTGAAATACGCCCATATCTGGTACATTTCCTATCAAGTCAAAATCCCCGTCACTATCTGTTTGACATTCAGCAACATTGATCGTTCCTTGAGGACTCATCGCTTCTAAATGCAACGTTTTATTGGCTGCTCCTTCAATTTTACCACTTATTCTGAAGTTTTCAACTAGTGGTGTATCAGGATTATCTTCAATCGTTTTTTTATCATTTCCACAAGAAAATAATACAGTTGATAGAACACCGAAAAGAAATACGTATTTCATATTAGTTTTTTATAAATTGTCTAAACGATCTCTCATCAATTGATTGGCTGCTTTTGGATCAGCTTTTCCTTTTGAGATTTTCATTAATTGTCCCATTAAAAATCCAGTCAATTGTTTTTCTCCATTTTTGTAACGTTCAATTTCAGTTGGATTTTGATCAATTACTTGTTGGATATACTCTAAAATTGAACTTTCGTCAGATTCTTGAATTAAATTTAATTCTTCAGCAATCGTTAACGGATTTTTGGTTGGTTCTGTTAAAAGTACAGGGAATATTTTCTGAGAGGCAACAGTAGATGAAATTTTACCACCATCAATAATTTCAATCAAAGCAGCAATTTGTGAAGAACTAACAGGAAATTCTTCAATTTCTAAACCGTTTTGGTTCAAATACGATTTAATATCACCCATTACCCAGTTAGCAGCCGACTTATAGTTTTTTGTGTTTTTAATTAATTCCTCAAAAAACAAAGCGATTGATTTTGAATCAGTTAGAATGAAAGCGTCGTAATCCGATAAACCCAATTCTTTTGTGTATTTGATGAACAAATCCCTAGGTAAAGCAGGCATTTCAGCGTGAATTAGATCGATTTGTTTTTGGTCAACAAACAAAGGTTGTAAATCTGGTTCCGGGAAATAACGATAATCATTCGCTGCTTCTTTTGTTCTCATTGAAATCGTAATTCCTTTAAGAGCATCGAATGAACGTGTTTCCATTGTTAACGTTTCACCTTTTTCAAGCGCTTCAATTTGACGAATTATTTCAAATTCAATCGCACGTTGAACGTTACGAATAGAGTTCATGTTTTTAACCTCTACTTTTGTCCCGAATTCTTTTGAATCTTTCAACATCACAGAAACATTCGCATCACAACGAAGTGAACCTTCTTCCATATTTCCGTCACATATATCTAAGTAACGAACCAATTTTCTAATTTCAGAAAGGTAGTTGTATGCTTCTTGAGAACTTCTAATATCTGGTTCTGAAACGATTTCAACCAATGGAACTCCAGCACGATTTAAATCAACTAATGTATCGTAAATATCAACGTCATGGATACTTTTACCAGCATCTTCCTCCATATGGATACGTGTCAAACCAATTGATTTTTCTTCTCCACTTTCTGTTTTAATGATAACAGCTCCACCAGTACAAATCGGTGTTTTATCTTGTGTAATCTGGTATCCTTTTGGAAGATCGGGATAAAAATAGTTCTTACGTGCAAAGTATTGATCTCTAGCGATTGTACATCCACATGCTAAACCAAGTCGAATGGCGTATTCAACTGTTTTTTTATTCATCATCGGCAACGTTCCTGGGTGACCAAGAGAAATTACACTGACGTTTGTATTTGGAATTGCACCAAATTCGTTGATATCGTTAGAGTATGCTTTGGTTTTAGTCAGCATTTGAGCGTGAACTTCTAAACCAATAACTACTTGATATTTATCTCTTATTTCTGGATTCATCTGTTATAAACGTGAAATCAATTGACTCATTATGATTGTCATTTTTGGCTCTTGACGACTTGCAACTGCAATCACATCTGCTAAACTTACTTTGTGAATTTTACCAGGAACTCCTAAATCAGTGATGATTGAAATCGCAAAACAAGGGATTTCCATATGACGTGCAACAATAATTTCTGGTACTGTTGACATTCCTACAGCATCAGCTCCAATTGTTCTTACATACCCATATTCTGCTGGAGTTTCCAATGTTGGTCCAGTTAAACCTAAGTACGTTCCAACCGAAACTTTGATGTTATTTTCTTTCGCAACATCCAAAGCAACGTTAATCATTTCTGGATCATAAGGCTCACTCATATCTGGGAAACGAGGTCCTAATTCATCAAAGTTTTTACCTACTAATGGGTGTTCTGGGAATAAATTGATGTGATCGTTAAGAATCATAATTTCACCTACTTCAAAATCAGGATTTACACCTCCAGAAGCATTTGAAACAAATAATTTTTCGATTCCTAATAATTTCATTACACGAACTGGGAATGTTACTTCTTTCATGTTGTAACCTTCGTAGTAGTGGAAACGACCTTGCATCGCAACTACTTTTTTACCACCAAGTTCACCGAAAATTAATTTACCAGAATGACTTTCAACTGTTGAAACAGGGAAGTTAGGTATGTCTTTGTATTCGATTTCGTCGATAACATTGATTTCTTTTACCAAACCTCCTAAACCAGTACCTAAAATTATACCAAACTTAGGTTTAACGGAAGTTTTTGACTGAATGTAGTCAACCGATTCTTTAAATTGTGTCAACATATTGTTTTACTAAATTGTTAAAAATATCTTTTCTATCTATCTCTACCTCAATTGATTGAAAAAACCAAGGGTAATTGTTCATTTTTGTTTCAGAAATCATTTCAGAAAGACGCATATAATCCTTTTCTGTTGTAATTATGACTTTGCTTTCAACTGCAAAAGTATCAAAAATTTGATGAATTCTTTCAATATCACCAATTGTATAATTATGATGATCAGGAAATTTCAAAGTTTCAATTGAATAATCCTTTGCTAAATGGTTGATAAGAGGAGTTGGATTTGAAATCCCAGTAATTACTAATGCGTTTTTAAAAGTGGGTAACTCCTTGTTATTGAATGATATAATATTTCCATAAACAATGCTTGAAAAAAAGACATTTGTTGGATTGAATTTTAATTTTCGTGAAATAGATTGTTTTTCACTCTCAGAAAGGTGAACTGGACATTTCGTCACTACCACCCATTTAGCTCTTTTTCTACCGATTTTCCATTCTCTTAGATTCCCTGCTGGAACAACAAAGTCAGATGAAAAGAGAGAGGTGTAATCGGTTAAAACAATATTTATTTCTGCTTTTACAGCTCGGTGTTGAAATGCATCATCTAAAATAATCAGTTCATTATCAGGATAAAGAGAATTGATTTTTCTGATACCTTCTGCACGTTTTTCGCAAACAACTACATGTATATAATTGTGAAATCGAGAAAAATACATTTTAGGTTCATCGCCGATTTGAGTTCCGGTTGAAGTTTCATCTGCAAGTAAAAAACCTTTAGTTGTTCTACCATAACCTCTACTTAAAACGGTGATTTTAGTAGAGTTTTTAAGAAGGTTAATTAAATATGAAACGTGAGGAGATTTCCCTGTACCACCAACAGCTAGATTCCCAATGCAGATTGATTTCTTCGGAATTTTATACGACTTAAAAATACCGATATCATAAAACGTATTTCGGAAAAACATAATTAATCCGTAAATCCAAGAAATGGGTAATAAAATCAATCGCAATTTTTGCATAATTCAAAAATAACAAAATCGAAACGTTTACGTCGTATTGAAAATAACTAGTAGTCAGAATAAATGTATATAATAACGCATGTAAACTTTTAAATATTTGATAATCAATAATTTAAAAGTTTAAATGAGTTATTTAAAAAAGTGCTTAAAATTTGTTAAATGTGAACTTTATTCTTAAATTCAATAATAAAAAAGAAAAAATGAAACAGAATTTAACCATTAAATCATGGGCTGAAGATGATCGTCCGAGAGAAAAAATGATTTTAAAAGGAAGGCATTCGTTATCTGATGCGGAGCTATTAGCAATCATTTTAGGTTCGGGGTCACGAAGTCAATCAGCTTTAGACTTAGCGCAAGAAATGCTATTATCCGTTGAAAATAATCTAGATAATTTCGGTAAAAAGACTTTAAAAGAATTAATGAAGTTTAAAGGAGTAGGAGAGGCAAAAGCTATTTCTATTTTGGCATCTATAGAGTTAGGTCGAAGAAGAAAAGATGTTGGACAAGTGAAAAAAATCAAAGTAAGAAATGCTCAAATAGTATTTGAATATATGAGTCCATATTTTAAAGATTTGGTTCACGAAGAATTTTATATCGTATTATTGAATAGAGCAAATGAAATAATTCATAAAGAACAAATTTCAAAAGGAGGGATTTCAGGAACAGTAGTTGATGGGAAGATTATTTTTAAAGTTGCAATCGATAATTCAGCAAGTGCTATCATATTATGCCACAATCATCCAAGTGGACAATTGTTTCCAAGTTTACAAGATGAGAAAATAACGACAGAATTGATAGGTTTTGGAAAAATGATAGATTTACCTGTTTTAGATCACTTAATTTTCACAGATAATGGTTACTTTAGCTTCGCCGATAACGGTTTAATGAAATAATTTAGAAAGTTAATTTCGTGAAGAAAAAAATAATAACTATCGTTGGAGCTCGCCCTCAAATTATTAAGTCATCTGCTATTAGTAGGGCTATTAAAAATAATTTTTCGCAAATTTTAGAAGAAAAAATTGTTCATACTGGACAACATTATGACGAAAATATGTCGGAAGTTTTCTTTCATGAAATGGGGATTCCATTACCTGATTATAATTTAAATGTAGGAAGTGGATCGCATGGTGCTCAAACTGCAAGAATGATTGAAGGTTTAGAAGAAATTTTTATCAAAGAGCAACCTACAGCGATAGTTGTATATGGTGATACAAATTCAACAATAGCTGGAGCTTTAGCAGCAGCAAAGATTCATATTCCAGTTTTACATGTTGAGGCAGGTTTAAGAAGTTTCAATAAAGCGATGCCCGAAGAAGTAAATAGAATTGCATGTGATCATATGTCAACATTATTATTTACGCCTTCAACAACAGGTTTCGATAATTTAAAAAGAGAAGGATTTAATTTAGAATCAATAGAAAAAGCGTCAGCAAACTCTCCTAGAGTGTATCATTGTGGAGATGTGATGTATGACAATAGTTTATATTTTTCAAGTGTTTCAGATTCTAAATCGACTATTTTAAATGAAATTGGTTTAGAACCAAACAACTATATTTTATCAACTATTCACAGAGATTCAAATACTGACATATCAGCTAATTTAGAGTCTATATTTAAAGCTTTACTTCAAATTCAAAAAGATTCAGGATTATCGATTGTTTTGCCGATTCATCCTAGAACAAGAAGTAAAATGAAAGATCAACTTTCAGCTCAATTGTTTTCGGAAGTTGAAGCAAACGAACAATTTAAAATTATTGATCCAGCAGGATTTTTAGATATTATCGCTTTAGAGAAAAATGCTAAAATGATTGTAACGGATAGTGGTGGTCTACAAAAAGAAGCCTATTTCTTTCAAAAACCGTGTATCATTTTGCGTCCTCAAACTGAGTGGGTAGAAATTGTTAATAACGGAAATGCTATTTTAACTGAAGCAAGTTATGATAAAATAATGAATGCATTTTTTGTTTTGAGTACAAAAACAGATTTTACGTATCCAACACTCTATGGAGATGGAAAAGCAGCTGAATTTATTTGCGAAAAAATTATTGAACATTTATAGATGATTGAAATATTTGTCGAACAAATTTCTGAACGATTAATCTATTCCTTGGACTTTGTATTCAAGGAAAGGGGTATGGAGTATAAATTGACAAACGATTTTTTGTCGTTTGAAAACTCATTATTTCCAAAGTTTAATTATTCAGAAAGACATTTCGAAGGGATTTTACAAATGAAACCCGCAGAAGTCCTTTTTGACGAAGCTGTATTTATGTATGCTTTAGAAAAAAGTAAATTTGAAGCAGAAGAGTGCTTGAGTTTTAATCGAATCACAGATCCATTAGCATCCATCTTTTTTGTTCTTTCCAGAATGGAAGAGTATACCAATTTGAGAGAGGATGAACACGGACGTTTTGCTGCTAGTTACAGTATTCAATATGAATACGGATGGCTAGATAAAGCAATGTGTGATAGATGGGCAGTCGCTTTTATAAATTACATTGTACGTTATTATAACCTTGATCTTCAACTACATATTGATAAGGTGAAAATCAAACCTACTTTCGATATCGACAATACGTTTGCGTATAAATGGAAGCAAGGTTTTAGGAAATGGTTATCGATTGCTCGAGATCGTATTCAGATGAATAAGAAGCGATTAGAAGAACGGAAAGCAGTTCTTAAAATGAAATTAAATGATCCGTATGATACCTATGATTACATCGAATCAATTTGTGAACGCGGCTATGAGGTAAAAATGTTTTGGTTGTTAGGGGATTATGCTACGTATGATAAAAATATTTCTCATTCGGATATTCGTCACCAAAAATTGATTTGTCGAATGGGTGAAAAGGCAGTTGTTGGCTTGCACCCGAGTTATAAATCAAATTCGTACGAACTTTTTGTAAAGGAAGAAAAAGCAAGGTTAGAAAATATACTAGAGACTGATATTGAGTCATCTAGACAACATTTTTTAAAGTTAAAAGTGAAGATTACCTATCCCAATTTAGTTTCGCTTGGTTTTAAAAAAGATTATTCGATGGGCTATGCTGATCAAGTTGGTTTTAGAAATGGAACTGCTAGACCCTATTTTTGGTTTGATTTAACAAAGAATCAAATTACCGATTTGATGATTTATCCATTTGTTTATATGGATGGAACGCTGAATGAATATTTACAATTGTCGATTGATGAAAGTAAAAATGTAATTTGGAAATTACATTGTGAAGTAACCCGTTTTGGAGGAGATTTTTCATTCATTTGGCACAATGAAACCATTGGAGATTATGGTAAATGGAAGGGTTGGAGTGAAGTGCTAGAATATACATTGAGTTTAAAAAATAGAAAATAAATGGATCGTAAGTTTGTAATAACAGGAATTATACTATTGTTTACAGGTATTATTTTGGGAGCATTTGGTGCCCATGGATTAAAAAAAGTATTATTTGACTTTCCTGAAAAGATTGCTTCTTTTGAGACAGGAGTTAGGTATCAAATGTATTCAGGCTTTGCTTTTTTAGTAATAGGTTTAAATTCAGATAAGTTTACTTTTTCTTTAAAAACGCCATTTATTTTATGGGTTTTTGGAACCTTGTTTTTTTCTTTCTCAATTTATTTCCTTGCTTTGCAACCTGTTTTAGGAGTTTCCTTGAAATTTCTCGGCCCAATAACGCCTTTAGGTGGATTGTTGTTAATTTTAGGATGGGTAATTATATTGATTAAATACCTAAAGAAATGAAAGTTACGGTTTTAGGTTCTGGAACATCTCAAGGAGTACCAATGATTGCTTGTGATTGTTATGTTTGTAAATCAACGCATTCGAAGGATAAGCGTTTACGAAGTTCCATTATGATTACAGAAAATGGAGAAAATTTTGTGGTTGATGCTGGTCCAGATTTTCGTCAGCAAATGTTAACGCACCAAGTTAAAACGTTAAGAGGAGTTTTGTTTACACATGAGCACAAAGATCACGTTGCAGGATTGGATGATGTTCGTGGCTTTAATTACAAGGAGTCTCGTGATATGGAGATTTTTTGTACGGATAGAGTAGAAGAGGCACTTCGACGAGAGTTTCATTATATATTCGCTACAACTAAATATCCAGGAGTACCTATGATTAATTTAAATATTATTGGGAATGATCCATTTTTATTACCTGGAAATATTAAGGTTCAACCTATTCGCGTGATGCATTATATGATGCCTGTTACAGGTTATCGTTTTGGAGATTTTACTTATATTACTGATGCAAAAGTAATTGAAGATGAGGAGATTGAAAAAATTATAGGGACTAAGGTATTAATAGTAAATGCGCTTCATAAAAAAGAACATATTTCACACTTTAACCTGGAGGAAGCATTGGCTTTTATCGAAAAAGTTAAACCAGAAAAAACCTATTTAACTCATATTTCACATACTTTTGGTACGTACGAAGAAATTGAAAAATTACTTCCTGAAAATGTATTTGTAGCGTACGATGGATTGGAATTTGAAGTTTGATTAAAACATACCTGAAAATTTCTTTGGTATTGGTGATTCAAATCTTACCAATCTTCCCGTAACTGGGTGATTAAAAGCAATTACTTGAGCGTGAAGACCAATACGTTCAATAGGACTGCAAGTTGAACCATATTTTTTATCACCAATAACTGGATGCTTTAAATCTTGCATGTGTACACGAATTTGATTTTTCCGTCCAGTTTCAAGATTTACTTTTAACATAGAAAATCCTTTTTTGAAATTCATTACTTTATAATGCGTAACTGCTTTTTTTCCTTTTTTAGGATTTTGGGATGAATGAACAATCAAAGATGCTTCACTTTCAGTTAAATATGATGTAACTGTTCCTTCTTGTTGTTCCATCTTACCTTCTACGATTGCGATATAGGTGCGTTCTTGAATAGTTTCGTTCCACGATTCTTGTAGCTTGTTTTTAATATCTTCGTTTTTTGCGAATAAAATTAAGCCGGAAGTTTCTCTATCTAAACGATGAACAATGTAAATTTTATTATCCGCATTCGCTTTTTTAACATGATCACTTAAGGTAGCAAATGCTGTTTTATTTTTCTCCTTGTTTGAAGCCATAGTTAATAAACCAGCTTCTTTATTGATTACGATGATATCTTTATCTTCGTGAATAATTTCTAATCCTCTGTAATTCGTTTGTTGAACCGATCCTTTTCTAGGACGAATAGAAACCGTTTGACCGATGTGTAAAGGAAAATTAAATTGAGTTTGAACTCTACCGTCAACTTCAACAAATTTATCTCTCAATAATGTTTTGATATTATTTCGATTTTTCCCAGGAAACGTTGCTATTAAGAAGACCATTAATTCTGTTTCAGACGCTACTTTGAAACCCTCAAATTTTGGTTTCATTGCGTTTGCTGGATTTTTTTTCGTTTTAAATTTCATCGTTGAACTGTACTTAATTTGTTGCAAAGATAGGGAAAACAATAGGATGAAATGGTGAGTTTTGAAAATGATAAAAAAAATATACATTTTTTTAAATTTTATTTGGAGATAAAAAAAATAGCAGTAAATTTGTACTGATTTAGGTGGTTAGGTTAGGTTGATTTAAGAAGGAGAGAAGACGCCCGTTTTCTCTCCTTTTTTTTATGTTTAATTTTTTAAGGATTAAATCGAATAAAATGACAAATTCAATTCAAAAAAAACACGATCCATTTGCAGTTTTAAGAGTTAAAGAATTTAACTTCTTTTTGACAAATAAATTTTTCTTCACATTAGGTATTCAGATGCAGAGCGTTATTGTCGGTTGGCAAATTTATGCGTTAACGAAAGATGTGTTTGCTCTAGGTATGATTGGTTTAGCAGAAGCAATTCCTTTCATTGCTGTTTCTCTTTTTTCTGGTCATGTGGCGGATCATTTTGATCGAAAGAAAATAATTTTGTTGTTTACTTTTTTGTTGTTAGTAGCTACAGGAATTCTATTTTACTTTACGTTAAATACCTCCACAGTTCTTAAATCGTTTGGTACACTACCAATCTTTGTTGTTATTGGTTTTGTGGGTGTTATTAGAGGTTTTCTTTCAGCGGCTTTTCCTTCCATCATGTCTCAGATTGTCCCGAGAGCATTGTATAGTAATGCAGCAACTTGGAACAGTACAGTTTGGCACATTGCTTCAGTAGTTGGTCCGGCAAGTGCAGGTTTCTTAATATCAATTAGTTATGAAACGGCTTATGTTATTGATATTCTTTTAATTGCAATTTCATTTTTAGCTTTCTTGTTTATCAAGTCGAAACCTATTCCAGTGAAAGAAAAAGTAGAATCTTTATTTGAGAGTTTATCGGCTGGAATCAAATTTGTTTTTAAGAATCAATTGGTTTTGGGAGCATTATCGTTGGATTTATTTGCTGTATTGTTTGGGGGAGCGATTGCTTTGCTTCCTGCCTTTGCGGATAAAGTACTTCACGCAGGTGCTGTTGAATTAGGGTTTTTAAGAGCAGCTCCAGCGATTGGAGCGGTTGTAATGGCATTATTAATTGCATATAAGCCATTGGGACAAAACGCGGGAAGAAATTTATTCATCTCAGTTGGTTTATTTGGTTTAGCAACTGTTTTATTTGGAATTTGTACAAATTTTTATTGGGCTATGTTCTTTTTGTTTTTAACTGGAGCCTTTGATAATGTAAGTGTTGTCATCCGTCATACAGTACTTCAATTGTCTACACCAGATGAAATGCGAGGCAGAGTTTCGGCAGTTAATGGAATTTTCATTGGTTCATCTAATGAAATTGGTGCTTTCGAATCAGGCGCAACAGCAAGAATGTTTGGTTTAAAACCATCTATCATATTAGGTGGAGTACTAACAATAGGTGTTGTTTTAGTAATAGCAAAATTAGCCCCAAAACTAAGAAAACTGAATATAGACTCACTTAAATAGAATGTTGAATGCTTGATTTTAAATGTTTAATGATGAATTAAATTAAACATTCAACATCAAAAATCAACTTTTAAGTAATTCAATCACGGTAATTTCAGGTAAAATCCCAACTCTTCCAGGGAAGCCTAAAAATCCAAACCCTCTGTTCACATAGATGTATTTATCTTTTTTCTCGTAAGCTCCAGCCCATTGAGGGTAAATGTATTTAATAGGACTCCATTTGAAACCTGGGATTTCAATGCCGAATTGCATTCCATGAGTGTGACCAGAAAGCGTTAAATGAATGTGTTTTTCGTGATGTAAAGTTTGAGCTTCCCAATGGGATGGATCGTGAGAAAGCAACAGTTTAAAATCGTTGTGATTTACATCTTCTAAGGTTTTATCCAAATCACCATATTGATGAAATCCTCTTAATCCCCAATTTTCGACACCTAATAAAGAGATCGATTGACCGTCTTTTTCAAGTTTGCAATTTTCATTTAATAACAAACGGAAACCAATTTCACCATGTACCTCTTTTAAACGTTCGAGGTTTTTTGATTTTGCTTCTTCGCTTTCCCATTTAATGTAATCGCCATAATCGTGATTGCCTAAAATTGAGAATTTACCCATTGGAGCTTCAAGCATTGAAAAACTTTCAATCCATTGATCCATTTCATCGGCGCTATTATTTACAAGGTCTCCTGTAAATACGATTAAATCACTTTTTTGAGCATTTGCTATATGAATTCCTTTTTCAACGGCTTCTTTGTCATCAAAACTTCCAGAATGAATATCAGATAGTTGTGTGATTGTAAATCCGTGAAAAGCTTCTGGAAGATCTTTGAATGTTAATTTCACTTTATGAACACGGTATTCGTATTTACCTTTTATCATACCGTAAATAATTCCGAAAAAAGGAATAGACGCCAACCCCAGTCCTATTTGACTTACAAATTTTCTACGATCAGTAAAGAAAGAAACCGATTTTTTACCAGAAGCCAAAGAAGAAGCCCATGTGTAAGTTCCTTGTATGATACGAACTATATCTTCAACCAATAAAAAGGGGAGAACGATTACTTTTGGAGCAAGTGATAATATCATTAAACCAAAAAGTAAACTCATTGATTTATTCGGACCGTGAGTAAATTTTCCCGAAGCAGCCAAAGCAAGGATGATAGAAATTAAAAGAATGTCAAATATCCAATATATCCATTTAATAATAGAAGCTGTTCCAGGGTTGAAATTTAAGCTAACTGTTTTTACTGCTTGAAAACAATAAAAATCAACTATAATCCATATTAGGGTAACAATAACAAAACGAGTCAGCATATTATATTAATTAATTTGAATCTTAAAAGTACGTTCTAATTTCATTTAAAAGTGGGTTAATAGAAATATTAAGTTTAATTAACTTTCATTAGTTCAGTTTGTTTTATAAATTGTTTTAAAAGATGTTTTAAACTTAAACGCAAAGGATCTTCAAGGGATATTACTCAGAATAAAACGTCAAAATTCAAATAAAAAAAATCTAGCTATATCTAAAACTCATATTGTTGAAAAATTAGCAATAAAACAATGTAGATTTAATATTGACTTTAAAAAAAAGCTTTTTATTTACACCTAGTTTTCAGTATTTTAACAATTAATTTCAAAAAAAATAAAAAAAAGTTTGAAAAACCGCTTGTCAATCCAAAGAAAACCCCTAGGTTTGCACTCGCAATAACGAACGAGTTATTAAGAAAAAAATAAGATTCCGTAGCTCAGTTGGTAGAGCAATACACTTTTAATGTATGGGTCCTGGGTTCGAATCCCAGCGGGATCACTTAAACAAAACAAAACCTCTTGATTATCAAGGGGGTTTGTTGTTTTAAAACCTATCAGGGTAAACATAGGGTAAACATTTTGTTTTTCTTCTCCATTTATATACTTTAATACTGTATCCATAGTATCTATACTTTAACTTAATAGATAAATCTTATTCCACTATTTTTATCAAGTCCTTTATGAGCGCAGAACTCATCTTAGTTACATACTCCTCTTTAGATTTACCTAATTTCAGGATCAAGTTCAAAAGTTGGGGATTG
>CAMDMY010000063.1 GCA_945902775.1 Chryseobacterium gleum
TCAAAGAACTTATCTTGCTATCTTTCGGTTAAATTGTTGTGACATCACATGTGATGTCTCTACAATATTTTTTTTAAAACCTCAAATATTTTTATCCGCTACTCGCTTGTTGCGGGGTGCAAAGGTAATCACTTATTTTATATTAGCAAACTTTTTCTAAAATAAATTTTTCTTTCCTTTTTTCAAATGTTTTCTCGCTCGTTTGCGGGCCACAAAGATACACACTCTTTTTACTTTTACAAGTACTTTTCAATATTCTTTTGTTTAAAAGTACCACCGTATCGCTAACTAACTGATTTAAAGATGAAAATTATTAAAAGTTTTTTTACTTTAATTTAATACAAACGTAATATTGAAGCAATTTTAGGGGAATGGTCCTACTTATTTATGGTAGATTTAGATTTTTAATCGTAGGGAAATATTTACCAACATGTAATGTATTTAAAATCAATTAATTACGTGTTATTAATAGAGAAAAATGTTTCTTAATCCCTAGTCAATAAAATATAAAAGATTAAGAATAAGGCAATTAAAATGGCTCAAGTCTAAAACTTGTGGGGAAATAGTAGAATATTAAATTTTGAAAATAAAATATTAAATGATTTCAAGGATGTTCTAATTGATTATTTTATTGAAGTAGCTGTTAATTTCTTCGTAATTGCGTTTCGTTTTTTCAACGAAAATCAGCATGAAGAAGAGTATTTACTTGCGGTTTTGCGAAGAGAAACGAAGAAAAAACTTCCTTTAAATGATCTTGATTTTTGCTTACTTTTCATCAAGGAAAAGTAAGAGAATGATAACCTTATTATGAATGACAAGTTTAAATGATACTTGTTAATCGATGTAGAAATATTTTTCTCCACACAAAATTCGTGTTTGATCCGTAAAAATCAAAATTTAAACATTCTAAAAGTATAAAAAATATTAAATGTCTATTGGGTTCTTAATTTTTTGACTAAATCTATTTTGGATTTTTCTGGGGATGCGTGCTCTTTTATTCCCTGTTCGATTGAACAAGTTCTCAATTCTTCGCCATACACTCCAATCATAACATTTGATTCACCTTCTAATAATAACTCAACAGAATAAGCTCCCATCCTAGTAGCAATTATTCTATCTAAAGCCGAAGGACTTCCTCCTCGTTGTATATGCCCTAAAATAGTAAATCTTAATGAAAATTCTGGTAATAAAGGACTGATTTTTTCAACTATCTCTTTAGCTCCTCCGGCATCATCTCCTTCAGCTACTATTATAATAGAACTTCTTCTGCCTTTGTTATGTTCTTTAATTTCTTTTACTAAATTTTCAATATTTGTTACTTCTTCAGGAATTAAAACGGATTCAGCACCAGATGCAATTGCAGCATTTAAAGCGATGAAACCAGCATCCCTTCCCATAACTTCTATAAAAAATGCTCGGTGATGACTACTTGCTGTATCTCTTATTTTGTCAATTGCTTCAATAACAGTATTCAATGCTGTATCATATCCTATTGTATGATCTGTTCCAAAAATATCGTTATCAATTGTTCCAGGTATTCCTATTATAGGTATGTTCATTTCTTGTCCTAATACATAAGCGCCAGTAAAAGAACCATCTCCTCCTATAACTACTAAACCGTCAATTGATTCTTCTTTTAAATATTCAATTGCTTTTAACCTGCCTTCGTTAGTTCTAAATTCCTCACTTCTTGCGGTCCCTAATATAGTACCTCCTCGATGAATAATATTGTCAATATCTTCATATCCTAATACTTGTCCTCTTTTTTCAATCATCCCTTGAAAACCATCATCAATGCCAAAAGGAATAATATTGTAATATAAACAAGTTTTCACAATAGCTCTAACACAAGCATTCATACCTGGAGCATCCCCTCCTGAAGTAATTAAAGCAATTTTTTTCATGGCGTACTATTTAATGTATGAAAATGAAGTTACTAAATTTAAAATAAAGATCTAATTATTTTTATGGAATATGTAGTTTAGAAGCATCTTTATAATTATAATGTTCACAAATAGACGTAAAAAATACAGATTAATGACTGATGAAGAATTAGTAAACATCTATAAAGATGAAAAATCTTCACTATGCATAGAAATTTTGTATGAGCGTTACGGACATTTGGTAATGGGAGTTTCTTTAAAATATTTAAAAAAGGAAGATGATGCTGAGGATTTATGTATGAAAATTTTCGAAGATCTTCAATTGAAGCTTATTCATCATTCTGTTCTATTCTTTAAATCATGGTTATATATGGTTGTGAAAAACGAATGTTTTATGATTTTAAGAAAAAGCAAAAAAGAAACTCCAGTAGAATTTATTGAAAATTATGATGTTTCTTCAGAAGATGAACTTGAAAAAATAAATAACAAGGAAATAAATTTTAATTTACTTGAAATGAGTTTAGAGAACCTAAAAGGGGATCAGAAAAAATGTATTCAACTATTTTATCTCGAAGAGAAATCCTATAATGAAATTAGTGAACTATTAAATTTACCTCTAACAAAAGTGAAAAGTGCTATTCAAAATGGTAAAAGAAATATTAAAATAATACTAGAACAAAACGATGAATTCAAAAAAAATCAATAATTCAAATTCAACTCTTTCACGTGAAGAAATAAACCGATACCGTGAATCTAGAGATGAAAGAGAAAAATTTTCAATCGAACGAAAATCGATGGAGAATGATTTTGATATGGATGCTCTTGAAGGTTGGGAAAATGCTACATCCGGAACTCAACTCATGACTAAACTTGACTCTAAATTTTCAAGTAAATTCAATTCTAAATTTATTTTTATTTCGATTACTTTAATTTGTTTAGGATTAATCTCTTACTATTGCTTAAATTCAAGTAATCAATATAGTGCTGATAATCAATCAATAAAAGAAAATTTATTTACAAGTAAAAAAGTTGAAGAAACAGATGTGGTTATTCCAAATGAAATTATTAAAATGGTCGAATTACCTAAAAAACAACAAATTAAAATCAAAACAATTCAACGAGATTTAGAAACGCAAAAAGCAGAAAACAATTCAAACAATCCGAATCAAGAAAAAACAACCATTGATCCCTTGCCAACTTCGGGTTTGAAAAAATTAGAATCATCATTAAAACCTGAAAGAAAGCAAGAGGTAGGGAAAGAAATTTATTTACATAATGTGAAATTAATCGATTATCGTGTCTATCGTTCTAAACCGCAAATCAAATCAAAACAACTTATTTTTAATGGTACTCCAGCATCTCAAGAAAATAAAAATCAAAATCCAATAGATGCAAATGAATGGAAAACAATCGATATTCCTTATATTGAATTTATTGACAAAACGATTACATTGTTCGAAAAAGGAAATAATAAAAAAGCGTTGACAAAATTGGAGCAAATTCTTGAAACATATCCTGATGATATAAATGCTAACTTTTATTCAGGTATTTGTTATTATAACTTAAATGAATTCAATAAAGCAATTATCGCATTTGAAAAATGTCTATCTTCTCAATTTAACAACTTTAATGAAGAGGCTGAGTGGTATCTCGCTAAAAGTTTACAAGCAAATAATGACGATGAGAAAGCAAGAGTCCTTTTTGAAAAAATAAAAAATAGTACTAGCTATTATTCAAATCAAGTAAAATAAAACAATCCTCAAATCTATTTTAAAAATAGACTGCTGAAAACTTTTGATAATTTCAATTTTTAGAGTGGATTTGAGATGTATTTTCGTTTAAAATTAAATTTATGAAAACAATTGGTATTTTCTGCGGTGGCTATTCTTCTGAATATGAAATTTCGATTAAAAGTGCAACTACAATTTTAAATAACTTTCCTGATGGTTATAATGCGTTTCTAATTGTTGTTTCTAAAGAAAAATGGACTGCTCAATACAAAGGTAACGAATACCAATTGGACCTAAATACACTAACATTTGATGCTGATGGCGATAACATACAGATAGATCATGGTTTAGTATATATACATGGAAATCCAGGAGAAAATGGTAAAATTCAGGCTTTCCTTGAAATGAAAGGCGTTTCATGTGTAAATTCAGGTGCACTTGCTTCTGAGCTATCATTTGACAAATGGTATTGCAATCAGTTTTTAAAAGGTTTTGACATACCAGTTGCAAAATCTTTGTTTTTAAGTGCTAAAAATGATTTTTCAATCGAAAATATAATTGAAGAATTAGGATTACCCGTTTTTGTAAAGCCTTCTGATTCAGGTTCAAGCTTTGGGATTTCAAAAGTTAAAACAATTGAAGAGTTACAACCTGCTATAGAATTTGCTTTCAAAGAGGGAAATACCATTTTAATCGAATCATTTTTAGATGGAACGGAAGTTACATGTGGAGTTTACAGGACCGAAACGGGTGTTTATGCCTTACCTCTTACTGAAATTTCATCAGAAAATGAATTTTTTGATTACGAAGCAAAATACCTAGGGAAATCGCAAGAAATTACTCCTGCAAGAGTTTCAGACGAAATAAAAAACGAAGTACATACTATTGCGAAAAAAATATACAATCTCTTAAGACTAAAATCTATTTCGAGAATTGATTTTATGATCGTAAATAATATTCCTCATGTAATTGAAGTAAATACTACTCCTGGATTTTCTACAGCTAGTATTGTCCCTCAAATGATTGCATGCGATGGAAATACGATTAAAAAGTTTTGGACTGAAATTTTTGAGATTGAATTAGGAAGAAAATAAAAATTTTATTTTTTCCTTTATAAACTATTTAATCAGACTAAAATGACCTCGTACTTCGTGTGTGAAATTTGTCTTTTCACAACTCACATAACGTACTTGATAATTATATAATCCATCTTGGGCACGCTTATTTTTATAAAACCCATCCCAACCTTCATTAACATCGGTAGAATAAAAAATAATTTCTCCCCATCTGTTATAGATTGAAAACTCCCATTCTTTTATATCAAAATATGAAACTGCTCTAAATAAATTATTATACTCATTTCCATCTGGAGTAAATGCGTTTGGAATAAATACTGTAAAAGGTTCTATATAAAGCGTCAAGGTACTTGTGTCGGTACACAAATATTCATTCGTCGCAATTTGAATGGGAGTAAAAACACCCGATTCTGTAAAACTATAAATTGGATTAGTCAAATCTGAAAAAGCAGTTCCATCAAATGAATAATACACTTCTTTTGATCCTTGAGATAAATCAAAAAATTCAATTTCAGAATGACAAATGTCAGCTACTAACTTATCGGTCTGGAAATTTGAAATTGGGCTTGGGTGTACAACTATATAATCATCTCTCAATTTTGAAATCGTATCTGTACATCCTTTTGAGGCATAAATAGTTAAACTTACATCATAAACTCCAACTGAATCATATAAATAACTTGGGTTTTTATCTGTTGAAGAACCTCCTTCACCGAAAGTCCAATAATAAGATAACGGTGCATCAGCAGAAGATAAATTGATAAATTGTGCATTAAATGGAATACATTGTAATCCAGGGGAAATTTCAAAATCAACTTCAGGCTCTTTGTAAATAAATAGTGTTGAAGTTTGTTTATCAATACAGTTTGCATAATTCCCTGTTAAAGTAATAGGAATTGTACCCGGTTTATTAAAACTCACCCCATTTACATCAAGAGTACTTGCAGTTTGAATAGACGCATTTGAACCAAAATCCCATGAAAAAGTTGTTGTTGGTGAACCTTTCATTGAACCATCAAAATTAAAACTATTACCAGTAATACATAATGAATCGTTATTTGTAAACCAAACATCTAGCACCTCATTCATTATTAATGTTTTATACGAAGTATCAATACATTGACCATCAGAGCTACCAATCAAACGTACGGTGTAATTTCCTGGTGCTGAATAAGTATAAGTAGGCTCAAACAAATTACTTAAATCCAAATTGGTAGATGGATCTCCAAAATCCCATTTATACTGAATCGTATTAAGTGATTGATTGATTAATTTTACACTTAACCCTTCACACAAGTAATTTGGTGGTGGAGAAAAATCAACAGTGGGTAATGGGAAAATATAAATTGAGTCTTTAAAATTTGCTGTGCAAGTTCCTATGTATCCTTTTAAACTTATTGGTATAAATCCAGACCTGTTAAAAGTGACATTATTTACATCTAGAGAAGTTGAGGTTTGAACAGAAGCATATGGCCCAAAATCCCAATTAAATGTAGTTGAATTAGGTCCAATCATTTGTCCATCGAAATTAAAACTATTTCCAATGATGCAAATTGAATCATTTGTTTTAAAAGAAACTTGTAATAATTCATTTACAATCATAGTTTGTTTACTCGTGTCAGAACAAGGCCAACCAGGATTCGCTATTAAAGTTACTTGATATGTACCTGGAATAGGATAAGTAAACGATGGTTCAAATTGAGTACTAATGTCTGAATTACTATTTGAAACACCAAAATCCCATAAATAATTGGTTGCTCCGAATGTTTTATTATCAAATTTAACAGTTAGACCTTGACAATAAGAAATAAAATAAGACATATCTGTTTGAAGAGGTATTTCTGCTTTTAAAGTTATGACACAATTTATAACTCTAAACAAAAAATCTCTGATCGTTTCTCCTACCAAAACACCGTTCCTAAATTCTTGAACTCGAATCCCAACAACGAATAGTCCTAACATTTTGGGAGAAGCTTTTAATAAACCCGTATTTGGATCAATCGAGATTGAAGCGCCATTTCCTAATGGATTATTCGTTGTAAAACCATTTAACCAAACTACAGGATTATATGGCGGGGATGGGGGTGGGTTTGGCGCAGGATTAACATCAGATGCTCCAGAATTTGGAGGAACCAATGAATACAGTAAAATATCCCCATCAGGATCAGTCGCACTATGGTTAAATGTTAAAGCTTCATTATTACAGAGTAAAGTTGGTGGATACCCAGTAAATCTTGGGCTACTGTTTTGTTGGAAATTTGTTTCACTTCCAGGAATTCTTGTCGTTAAAGTTAACCCAGTATCATCAGGAGCTATTAGATTCGTAACATTTGGTCCTCTACAACATCGTTGATAAGCTAAAGAATAACCTCCAACTCTAGGAGGTAAATCTAAAATAGTTGTATAAATCGCTTTCTCTATACAAATGTCATTTGGTGGTGTTACGCAAGGATTAGAAAAAGTAATCGGTACATTTGTGCTTCCTGGAAATGAAATTAATTCATTATACAATAAAGTTCCCGTATTTGAAAAAATGCCTAAACTCAAAGGATTATCATACACCGCTCCTGTTGAATTACAATCTCGGTACAAAACGATTGAAACTTTATATTTATTAGCTCCTAAATAATCATAAAATATTTCACCCCCAACTATATGGGACGCAATCAAACAATTGATTTGAAAAAATGTAAATAATATTAGTAGATAACGCAAAACAAAATAGGATTGTACTCTATAAATTTAGATTAAATATTTCACTTTCAATCAGAATGGTAGTTAATTATTCGTTAATATTAAATAGAGGCGATGTAATTGTATTTTAATTTATTTATAGATTTAGATTCTGATACTTTTTTCAAATTTTCACCTTGCTTTAAAAAACAAGGATTTTCTAAGGAAAATAAAATAGCCGATTTTGTATAATAATCTGATTTTGATGGATGAGATGGGTAGCAACCATTTATGATTTCTCCCCAAAATTGTTCGCTAATCACTTTTTCAATTATTCCGATTGCATCTTCTAAATGAATTAAATTAATTGGTGCATCTCCGTTTGGAAGATCTTTCTTACCTGCTAAAAATTTCACAGGATGTCTATTCAAACCAATTAAACCTGATAAACGGATAATAGTCAATCGATTAGCTAAAAACTTACTCAATTTAACCTCTGCTTGTACAGTTTCATTTTTTAAATCCTCTTCTGTAAACTGATAGGACTCATCAGCATTTTTGATAGAATCTGGATAAACTCCAGTAGTACTTACAAAAAGTAGTTTAATTGAAGGTTGAACCAATTTGACGAAAGCTAATAATGCTTCAGAATAACTTAAGTTTCCCTTTAATTTACTTGGTGGAATATTTAGTATCATTAAATCTAATTCATTTAAAAATACTAATTCTTTTTTTTGAATTGGATCTGATAAATCTAATCTAAAAGCAGAAATCCCTAATTCTTTCAAACTAGGGATTTTATTAATAGAAGTTGTTGTACCAATAACTGAATAATTTTTATTTTTTAATGAAACAGCTAAAGGAAGTCCTAACCAGCCACAACCTACAACTGCTACATTCAGCATAAAAATTATTTTTTATTTAAAGTGCTCTTTATTGCATCAATTACTCTTTCTACATTTGGTAAAGCCTCTTCAATCAATGTTGGTGAGAATGCAAAAGGAGTATCTGTTTGAGTTACTCTCATAACAGGAGCATCTAAATAATCAAACGCATATCGTTGTAAATGATAAGCAATTTCAGAAGAAATTGATCCTAATGGGAATGCTTCTTCCAAACATACACATCTATTCGTTTTTTTAACTGATTCAATAATACAGTCATAGTCAATCGGACGAATAGTTCTTAAATCGATAATTTCACAAGAAATACCTTCTTTCTCTAATATTTCAGCTGCTTCATGAGCAACTTTCATAACTTTACCAAAAGAAACAATCGTAACATCCGTTCCTTTTCTTTTTACATCTGCAACACCGATTGGTATAATATATTCACCTTCAGGAATTTCACCTTTATCTCCGTACATTTTCTCCGATTCCATAATCAATACAGGATCGTTATCACGAATAGCAGCTTTTAACAAACCTTTCGCATCGTATGGTGTTGAAGGAGTAACGACTTTTAAACCTGGAATATTTGCATAAAAAGATTCAAAACTTGTTGAGTGAGTTGCTCCTAATTGTCCAGCTGGGCCATTTCCTCCTCTAAATACGATTGGGCAATTGAATTGACCACCCGACATTTGAAGCATTTTAGCAGCGCTATTTATAATTTGATCTGCAGCTAAAATTGCAAAATTCCAAGTCATAAACTCAACAATTGGTCTCAATCCATTCATAGAAGCACCAACAGCGATACCTGTAAAACCTAATTCAGCTATTGGAGTATCGATAACTCTTTTTGGACCAAATTCATCCAACATACCTTGCGAAACTTTATATGCTCCATTGTACTCAGCTACTTCTTCACCTAATAAAAAAACATTTTCATCACGACGCATTTCTTCGCTCATTGCTTCTCTAAGTGCTTCTCTAAATTGTACAGTTTTCATGCTTTTATGATTTATATCCTCTAATTATTTATAAGGCAGTTCAAAAATAACAATTTTTGAAATAAATAACTAAAAGAATTATAGATTCTAACTTAAAATGAACTATAAATTATAGTTCTTCATCATTTCTTCAATTCTAGAAATAATTTCTTCCCTAAATTCACTTGGTTCAACAATTTCAATACCACCCGCATAACTTAAAATAGAACGAATAAATTCTTCTGAAATCAACACTCTTAATTCAAAAGTTGATTTATTCTTGCCTTCTTTAACTAAACGTTGTGAACTATGAAATGGTTGAGAAATGATATATTTAGCAGAAATATTATCTGCTTTAAAAACGATTACCGTTGGTTCATCTTCACTGCTTGTAATACCCACAGCATGTTTGAAAAATAAGTCAGGTTCAAAATCCAATGGTTTCAACCCTACTTCTTCCAATATTTCAACCTCACTCATCCTTTCTAAAGCATAGGTAATAACAGCTTTCTTTTCTAAATCAAATGAAATTAAATACCATCGATTTCTATATTCTTTTAAAAGTAAGGGAACAACCTTCCTATGTTTCGATTTATTAGTTACAAAACTAGTATATTCAAATGTTGCCAAATTACTTCCTCTGATAGCGCCTAGCAAGGGAGATAAAAATTCATTTCCGCTAGAAGATAATGCGATTTCAAATTGAACATAATTCGAAATATCTTTATCTCTTGGATCATCTGAAATTGTTATTCTATCTACAATTTTATCAATTGCACTTCCAAATTGTTTGAACATATCAACTTCTCTGAATTGCTTTAAGGTATTGATAGCAAACTTGATAGAAGTAACGTCATCGTTTGTTAGCGGAATGTCGTTTATTGAAAAATTCGGATCAGTGTAAAAATAACCACCTTCTCTTTTGTTGTATTTAATAGGTGCGTCGTGTTCTAAACGCATTGCAAAAAGATCTTTTTCAATAGTCGAATCACAAATGTTTTCTCCTTCAATACTTCCAAACAAAGCCTCTTCACATAATTCACGCAAATCTTTTTTAGAAGGGAAGGGACGATAATTATTTCTTAATGATCGATCGATAATTCTATATCGTATTAGTGCGTTTTTAATATGAGGCATATTTTTTTCTTTAAATTTCTATTGATTCTTTCGGTTGATGAAATCCAAACAATTCATAAAACTTAATTGCTTTTACAACTTGGTCTGGAACATCCTCTTCCCAATTAGAGGCATTTGCTTTAATTTTAGATAAAACATCATCCGACATAATGGATAATAATTTTGGATCATATTCTTCGATAGCTTCCAATTTATCATTGTCCTTCATGTATTGAAGTAAACCGTTTAATTTATTCGGAATTCTTAAATTTTCCAATGAATATAAATCACCTGTTTCAACATCAATTGCCGGGTAAACAAACATTTTAATATTATGCCCAAAACCTTTACCAAAAGCTTCTAATAATCCACCTGGTAAATTATCATAATATCTTTCATCGAAAATACTATGAAGATTATAAACACCTAAGATGACTCCCATTTTCTTTTCTTTAGCAATAGAAGCTAAATAATCTACCATTTTATAATGTTTCAAATAATTTGAAATCATCACAGTATATCCTAATGACCCTAATAACTCTGCTCTATCTACAAAATCCTTGTCTAAAATTTTACCGTCTGCAGTTAAATCTTTAAGCGTTAATTCAAAAACTACACATACATTGTCTTCATCAACTTCTTCTTCCTTCAAAAAATGACTCAACCCATTATGAATCATATCGATATGAACTTTTGTTACGGGTCTAAATCGACCTCTCATAAGAAGTATGTTCTTTTTATATAATGCAGTAGCCGGCTGAAGAACATTTCCACACAAATCAAACATGGTAGCATCTGTCATTCCTCTTTTAACCAAATTTAAAGCGATGACTCTATTATCCGTATTTTCAAAAGCTGGGCCTGAAACGCGAATCATATCAATTTCCATTCGGTCTCTTGGTAATCTATAAACTAAACCATCCAAAAACTTATCTAAATCGTGATTTAAAAAGTAGGCAGCATGTATTAAATTAACACCTAAAATTCCCAACGATTCTTGTTGCGCTTTATTTCCGATATCGTGCATTTTGATATGCAAAATAATATCATTTGGTGGGGAGTTTAAATCCAACTGAAAACGGATTCCAACCCAACCTTGACCTTGATTCGTTTTATGGTAGTTAAGAGATTCAACCGTATTACAGAACGAAAAAAAACGAGATTGTTTATATTTTTCTGGTAATCGAAACTTCATTGTCTCGTATTCCGTTTCTAACATTGTAACTAATCTTTCCTCACAAACATACCGAGAAGCTTCTCCATACATCGAATCAGATACTTTCATGTCATAAGCTGATTGAGAATAAGCAATTGTCCCAGAACTACCTCCAGCTCTAAAAAAATTTGCTACAACCTCTTGTCCCGCTCCGATTTCTGCAAAACATCCGTATATATCTTGAGTAAGATTAATTTTTAATGCTTTCTCTTCTGTCGTTAATCTTGTTTCTGTAGCCATTTTAAAAATGTATAGAATACAAATTTATGAAAAATAGTGGTAGCTTTCTGTTAAATTATATCTAATTTATTCCTCTTTTCGATTGCGCTGATATCAATCATACAACAAATAACGTTGTCTTATTTTTTTGAAATTGTCCAAGCCCGGTTTCCAAGATGTGCGAATATCTTTAATTGGAACACCTGATAAAATTTGCTGCTGAAGCTGAGTATTACCTGCCAATCTATTAAAAAAAGCAGGTTGATTAATGAAATCAACTGAATCGCCTAGCACAATTTTTGCTTGAATAATCCAATTTAAATTGATTTCATACGACCTTTTCTTAAGTGTGTTTTTTAAATCGTAGCCATAACATAAAATATTTTCACACAAAGGACTTTTAGCTCCAAAACAGGAAATTGGCGTAAAGGTAAATCCCTTATTTGGAAATTTTGGATGTCCGTACAATTCGAAAGGACGATCAGTTCCTCTTCCTACACTTACTGTAGTTGCTTCAAATAAGCACAAACTTGGATACAAGGTAATTGCTGCTTCCGTTCGAAGATTGGGCGAAGGGGCAACAGATAAAACATATTTTGATTTATGTAGGTAATATTTACATGGAACAATCCACAAATTACATTGTAAACTATCACTCAACCAAAATTCACCGTTGACCATTAATGCGTATTCACCAATTGTCATTCCATATACGATTGGAACAGGATCCATACCAACAAATGATTTTTGTGAAGATTCAAGAACGGGTCCATCTATATAATGACCATTTGGATTTGGTCTATCCAAAACAATTATTGGCTTCCCATTTTCCGCACACGCCTCCATTACATAATGTAAAGTAGAAATATACGTGTAAAAACGAACACCGACATCTTGAATGTCATAAATAACGATATCAATATCAGACAATTGTTCTGGATAAGGTTTTTTGTTTTTACCATACAGTGAGATCAATGGAATGCCGGTTTTTTGATCGATTGAACTTCCTACTTTCTCTCCTGCATCAGCATCACCTCTAAAACCATGTTCTGGAGAAAAAACTTTTACAATGTTAACACCTAAAGACATTAAAGTATCTACCAAGTGTGTTTTTCCAATCATACTCGTCTGATTGCTCACAATGGCAATTCTTTTTCCTTTTAAGGAATCTAGGTATAAATTCATCCTTTCAGCTCCTAAGATTGGATCGTGAACGTTATGATGAACCGATGTTTCTTCTCTTATTTCATCTGAATTAGAATCAATTACTGAAACTTCTATTTTTTTTTCTCTTGTAATCTTCTCTTTATCCGTTTTTTTTCCATTTAAAACACTACAAGAAGAAATCAAAATCAATAAAATACTTCTCAGGCACAAAAGCTTTATGTACTTTAGCGAAAAAAAATAATTCCTATTGTCTTTTGAATATTTCATATCAAAGCGAATTCTAAAAAAAGAGGTCGAAGGTAATAAAGTTTCTCGACCAATTGTTCGTATATCCATCATAAGTATTTCACTTGCGGTTGTTGTTAACTTAATAACATTAGCTGTAGTGACTGGTTTTCAAAACGAAGTGAGACAAAAAGTTTCTGGATTCGGCTCTCATATTTTCATAATGAACTCAGGAGAGGGAAGCGTTTACGAATGTGAACCAATTTACAAAAATCAGGCCTTTTTCCCAAAAATACAACATTTAAAAGGAGTCAGAAATATTCAATTCGTAGCGTACAAGCCTGTTTTATTTCAATCTGATAAAAAAGAAATTTCTTATTCTCTTTCAAACGGAAAGGATACTTCGCAAATTCAACAAGAAATTCAAGGTGCAATAATTAAAGGTGTGGGAGAAAATTTTGACTGGTCTTTCTTTAAATCAAATCTTAAGGAAGGCAGAATCCCTAATTTTAATTCAAAAGAGCTTTCATCTGAAATTATTTTATCATCTAGAATAGCTGGTGATTTAAATTTAAAATTAGGAGATGAAATACGTTCTTACTTTGTTAAAAAACAACCTGTTAAACGAATGTTTAAAATTGTAGGTATTTATGAAACTGGACTAGATGAATTTGACAAAAAAATTGTACTTGGAGATATTAAAATGGTTCAAAAATTAAATGATTGGGGAATTCAAGCATCAATAAATGTTGAAGATACTCTTTCAAATGGTAGTTTAATCATAAAAGCAAATGTTGTTGGTGGTAATGGAAATTATAGATATGACTGGGGAAAAGGATACGAAAATTATCAAGGATTCACAATTTGTCCAACAAAGGATACTTTAATTAAAGTTATTGTTTCAGACTATTGGTCACGAATTGATGGTTTAAATGAGAAAACCAGTCTACCAGATACGGCTTATCTATCCATTAAAATAAATGGTGTGAAAAACTCAATCTGCGATTTCCCCGTTAATACTGATAATGAATTAGTTAAAAACTATTTTGATGAGAAAGGAACTAAATTTTCAATTAAATGTTCAAATAAAACCGTGTTATTTGATCAAAAAGAAGGCCATGGTTCGTATCAAAATTATGTTAGTGGATTTGAAGTGATGGTTGATAATTGGGATGAACTTCCAGTTATTCTAAAAAAAATCAAACAAAAAATTGAATTTATCCCAACAGAAAACAATGAAGATTTGAAGGTAACGAGTATCATGGATAATCAATCCGATATTTTTATTTGGCTGGGATTCTTGGATTTAAACGTTTTAATCATTCTTGTTTTAATGATTTTAATTGGTATAATAAATATGGGTTCTGCGTTATTAGTATTAATATTGGTTAGAACAAATTTTATTGGTATGATGAAAGCAATGGGAGCTAAAAATTGGAGTATTCGCAAGATATTTTTAATTCAAGGTGCTTTTTTAATTGGTAAAGGGATGATTTGGGGAAATATAATAGGACTTGGATTTTGTTTTATTCAAAGTCAATTTGGCATTTTAAGTCTAAATCCTGAAGTTTACTATTTAAGTAAAGTACCGATTGAGTTAAATTTTTGGCATTGGTTATTTCTGAATGTTGGAACATTAATTACGTGTGTATTAGCGTTGATCATTCCTAGCTATGTAATTACGAGAGTTAATCCTGTAAAAGCGATAAAGTTTAATTGACATTCAGGTTGAGGTTGAGGCTGAGGTTAAGGTTGAGATTGAGATTAATTTTGTTTTAATTTATGTTCTGTTGTCCAAGCGATTGTAAAGGCTCTTTGTTTGGCTAAATCAACTTTTTCACCACTGAATAATTCATCGATTGTTTCATTAAATAACTTCAACCATTGATCAAAATGCGATTTTTCCAAAGGCATTCTCATATGTTTTTCTACTACATTTGTTGTATAACCTGCTTCATCTAATAATACAAACGACCAAAATTGAACCATTTTCGGTAAATGAACTTCAAGATTTAAATGTTTAAAAAAAGGAGATAATAAATTGTCTTTCAATACTTTTCCATAAAAAACATCTACTATTTTTTTGACATCTTCTTTTGTTTCAATTTCTTTCATTCGAATTTAACAGTTAACTTTATTTAAACCAACTTGAATACATCACATAGTTATTGGCAATTCTTTGAACTTCTCCTTCAAACAATTCTTTACTCAAGTTCTTTACTTTTTTTGCTGGAACTCCTGCATAAATACTTCCACTTTCAACTCTAGTTCCTTCCAATAAAACAGCTCCAGCAGCAATAATACAATTTGATTCAATGTAACAATTATCCATTACAATAGCTCCCATACCAACTAATACATTGTCTTCAATTGTACAGCCATGTACTAAGGCATTGTGTCCGATTGAAACATTATTTCCTAATTCAACTTTTGTTTTTTCATAGGTAGCGTGAATTACTGCTCCATCTTGAATGTTTACTTTATTTCCCATTCGAATGGAATTTACATCTCCTCTTACTACTGAATTAAACCAGAATGAACATTCATCTCCTGCAATAATATCTCCAACTAATGTAGCATTTGGGGCAATAAAACAATCTTGACCTAATTTAGGTTCATTTCCTCTACAAGGTAAAATATATGCCATCTCTTTTTAATTTATTATTTAGTAAACTGCCATAACATTGAACACCTTTTCCATTTGATCTACTACAGTTGAAGATGAACAATTAAAATTATTTATAATTATAGCAAAAGCTATTTTTTTACCTGAATCAGAATCAACGTATCCTGAATATGCTTTTACTCTGTTCATTGTTCCACTTTTTGCTCTAATTTTTCCGTGACCCATTTGGTTTTTACAAACACCTGAAAGTGTCCCCGAACAGCCCGCTAAAGGTAATGTAGAAAGGTAATCTTTAAAATTAGGTGATGTATACATGAACTCCAATAAACTACAAAAATGACTGGAACTTATTGCATTTGATCGAGATAATCCACTGCCGTCTTTAATATATAAACCGGTAAAATCAATTTTTTTATTCCAAAATTTCTCAAGTTGTTTTAACGACTTTTCAGTACTGCCTACCCCACTTAATTGATAACCAGAGAGACAAAGTAGTTCTTCAGCAAAAAGATTCACCGATTTCATATTAGTGTGATTTGCAATAGCTAATATTGATTCACCAAAATGTGTGTATATTAATTTGAAGTCACTTGTATACCTTACATAATCTTCTGTATCCATTTGTCTGGCAGTTTTAAAGCCTTTTTGAACACTAATTCCATTGTTTTTTAATGCTTTTTCAAATTCATATGCCATTTGGAATTCAGGATCAGGCAAGCTTCCTTTCACAACAAAAGCCTTCGAATTTACAGGTAAGGTCCCATTTCCAAATCGATCTAACGAATAGGGTGCCCCAAAAATAAATGAATTATCCCCTTCCTTTTTTGAAGATACAATATAATTATGAAATTGAAAATTAGGTATTTCAGGACTAATTGAAAGTAATTCCGTTTTTGAACCAACGTGACTTCCTGTTTTAAATGTATAGCGTAACATGTTGTCATACAATACTAAACCTGAGGGTCCAGCACCGTAATAATTTCCCATATCAGACCAATTCCAACCTTCAGGAATTCCATTGTATCCAAATTCTGCAGCGTCTGCAATTAAATACCCATTAATAGAATTTATT
>CAMDMY010000064.1 GCA_945902775.1 Chryseobacterium gleum
GTGTATTTTCTAAACTCATCTCTTTATATTTTATACAAAGATATATGTTTTGTTTAGTATTATGCAATACATAGTACTAAAATAATTAAAAAAAACATGTGAAAATTAAATAACTATATAAAAACAAGGTAATTAAAATTCAAACTAATTTAAGTTTGAAAGAAAAAAAGAATATAAAAAAGGATTATAAAAGATTTTTACTCGTAGGTAACAACAAATATATCTTCGTTATCTTTCTTGAAGAATTTCTCTTCACGGGCATAACGTTCAACTTCCGAAGTATATTTAAGTTGTTTTAAGGTAAAACGTGTTTTGGCTAATTTTTTAGAAACTTCCTCTTTAGCAGCTTCTAATTTTCGAAGTTTTGAGGCGTGCCCAATCATTGAAGCCAAATCGTTGTCGTCTAAAACCAAAGCATAAATAATAAAAATAGTTCCAGTTAATATGAACTTATTTTTAAAAGGAACTAAATACTTCTTTAATTTAAACTCTCTCAAAACGTTTTACATTTTATTGTACACAAAGATAATAGGAATCGTTTTCGATCAATCTTGAATTAATCAAACTTTTAAAACTGAATTGTTAAAAACGTTAGAGATTTTAAAGTTTTAGTTGATTATATATTCAACCCCTTCAGGGCTGAGGATTTGGGTGATTTAAATTTACGATGGGCTTCACCCATCGCTAAAGAAATTTAACCCCCTTCAGGGTTTTATTGATTAAAATATATAACGATCCAAAACTGAAAGTATGAAATGTTATAACATTTTTATAAATTGCTTATATTTTTATTCAGCCCCTTCAGGCTTGTGAATTATATGGTGATATTTTAACGACGGGGTTCACACATCGCTAATGATATTCTAACCTTTCAGGGTTAAGTGGTATATATCGTCGTAAAAAAGTTTACATTTTTTGATTTAAATTCTAATATAAATTTTCAATTGAATTATAATCCTAAAATTGATTTACTCTTTTCCATTTTTTCTTCACATATTGATTAATAAATGTTTAAACCTATTTTAGGACAAGACAAAGAAACCTATGATTACAATCAATTTATATAGCCCTGAAAGGGTGAAATACCATAACACAGGGTGAAGCCCTATGTATAAAGTAATAAAAGGCATCTAGCCCTGAAGGGGGTAAATAAATTTTTTAACTATTAAAACAAAATAGGATCTACTTCCCTATCTCGTCGTAACGTGTTTTGAACGCTTCGTGTTCTTCGAACCAAGGTGCTACTTTATTGTATAAAGCGACTGCTTTATCTTGTTGTTTTGCAGCAATATAACATTCAGCTGTTTGCATAATACCCATCACAAATAAATCTTTATCTGCATCTGACCAACCTTCTAGGTGTTGAATTGTAGGTAAAATTTTCTCACATTCTTTCCAAATAGCAGTCGCACCACCTTTATCGTTTGATCTGTATTTAGCTGCTGCTTCAATAAATTTACATCCAACAGGATGTTTTGTTATTTTTGTGTATTTGGCTGCCCATCCTGCAGCATCTTTGAATTTGTCAGAAGATAAAGAATTACTAACACGCTCTACCATACTCATTTGAAACTCATCAACAAACTCTGCATTGTATTTTAAACACGCTGAATCTTTGTCGATTTTAATCGCTTTTGCTAAACTTCCTATTGCTTCTTTGTATGGATCTTTTATTTTTTCACTTGGGGTTCCTGAAATAGATATTTTATACAATCCCTTTGCCATCCACATAAGTGGTGCTGGGTGTTTTTGTAAATGTTCTTTTTGAGAGTATTTATGAGCTGACTTTACCAATTTCTCATATTTTCCATCGGCATACAAGATTTTTAAATCATCAAAATCTGGTTCTTGCGCGAAACTTAAAGTGTATGAAAACACCATCAATATTAAACAAATTACATTTTTCATAGTTGACGTTTTTGAAATATCTTTCAATAATTTGGCCTAATTTATATAAAAAAAATGGTAGTTCGATTATTTGGGAGTAAAATTAGAGATTAGACTCTGACAATGAAAATCCTATTTAACCTTTACAACCCAAAAATATGCCATCATTAAAAAGATTTTAAAAAAAATTAAATCATCAATTCTTAATCTATATTTTGATTCCTTTTTTGCAGCATCAACCTCAATTTTATATCATCATACACTATCCCAATAATCAGAACAATCGCTGCTATAGATAATACATAAAGTTTTAACGTAGAATATAAAATACCCCCCAATAATCCACCGATAAAGAAAAAAGTAATGATTGTCATTCGCAATTTTATGGATGAATATAGTTTCTCTTTTTGCTCTTTTTGTTTATAGAAAAACAATTGGGATAATTCTATTCCTAAATCTGTAAATAATCCTGTTAGATGTGTTGTACGGATTGTTGCGTTAGATATTGCAGTGACCAACGAATTTTGAAGTCCCATTGCAAAAAGCAAACTACAAGCAAGTAAATTTGGGTTTTTAGCTATTAAAAATGGACCAAAAACCGCTAACAACAATAGTATTACACTTTCAATAATAGTCGGAATAATATAAATGAATCTGTAACTTTTTTTTGATAAAAATTCAACTATAAAATTTGAAACGAAGGAACCTAAAAAAAAGAAGAAAATGTATAAGAAATAGACAAATCCTTGCCAAAAATGGAGTTTAAAAATTTCATCTACAAAGAATGCAAAGTGTCCGGTAACATTAGTGGTCAAACGTTTAACCGCTAAAAAACCAGCTACATTTACAATCCCAGCCACAAAAGAAAGTAACGATGCTATTTTTAAATTATGCTTTAAAGTCCTTGCTTTTCCTTTGTGTCTAAACATTTATAATGTTGTGAAATTATGAATTACTCTATTTCAATAAATGACAATCGTTTATGCTACTCTTTGTTTTAACACGGAGTTTAAAATGAGTTCTTCACGGAGTTTCTCAGAGTTTTTTTTCAATACTATAAAAAACACCTATAAAAGATTCAAATCTTGTCTTCCTATTATTGCCATAATTTCGACTATCTCTCCATTTATTCTAAAATAAATAGAATCTACACCACAAACACATCTTCGATAACCTTGTTTAATATAATCAACTGATTCAAAAGCTAATGGTCGTTCAGCTATTAATTCAAAATTGACGAAAAAGCCTTCAAAATATTTATCAGCTTGACTTTCACCAAAATTTTTCACTCCATATTGATGAATTCTGATTAAATCCTGTTTTGCAACATTACTTAATTTATAGTTCATCATTCAGTATATCTTTCGATTGCTTCAGAATTTGCTCTTTAGTATCTGAAGTAAAACCACTTTTCTCTGCATTATCAAGTTTCGTTCTAACCCAATCGATTTGACGTTTCTGATTGCGAGCTTGTCTTATTAAATCATTGACCAATTCACTCTTGCTAGAATACTCTTTTGAAGCAATTTGATTCTTCAACCATTCATCATTTGGCTCTGTAAAAGATATGCTTTGTCGTTTCATCTTTAATTGTATTTGATGTAAATATACACCAAATACGCATCAAAACAAAAAAATAAACTAATTTCCTTGATAGCTTAAACGAGAAATTTAAACGAGCTTGAATTAAATCTTATTCTAGACATAACTCATAACTATCTGTTACTTCCCCTAAATTACAATGTAACTTTTAAATATTCTCTTAGATCTTCATAGTTGTATTTCAATTTTACGACTGGATTTTGATTGAAAATATCTCTATCATTTGAATCACAACATTTAAAAATTATTTCTAAAGAGTCTGAATGTAAAGCAAATGAAATGAAGTCGAGGTAATCTTTACATTTGCTATAATCTTCTAATTCACTTTTTCTCCACATCCCTTTATAATCTGGATAATAGAATGGAGGTAAATTTGTATTGTGATGCATCATCAACTCTTGTTGCTCATAAATTTCAAGATATAATTCTAATTCCTTTTCTAATTTTTCTTTCTGTATCTCAAATTGTTTGAGTTTATCCGAATTAAGTCGTTTTTGAAAATCACTGGGTATATCGATGATTTCGTTGAATTCTACATATTTACCGGTTTTCAAATCATAAGTATAATAATCAGTGAATGTAGAAATAATGTGTGCAGACAAATCAAGTTTTATATGTGGAGTTATATTGAATGAAATAAATCCATTTTTAGTTGATGTTACTTCATATTCGAGACCAAACATCCTTTCAATTGCCCAATCAATTAGTATAGAGTCAGTTGACAGGTTCTTTGATTCAGTTTTTGTAAATCTTTTCTTTAAGTCTGTATTTATCGAACTATCTATTTCAAAATTACCCGTCTGAATTACTGGAAATTTTATCACTGAATCTGTATATGTATCAAGAAGAATATTCCTAAATGATTTTGGGAGAATCATTGTTTTTACTTTCACTTCCTGACCAAATGATGTAAGTGAAAAAAGAAGTAAGAAAACTGTTGTTTGGAGCTTTTTCATTTGAACTATCTGTGGTTAGAAGTTATTTTTTCCTTTTTTTAGAGTATTCAGTCTTTGTACGACCATTTACTTTTTTTGTCGTTTTTTTTGTCCATTCTACACTTCCTTTCGAATAGGTAAATTCTGTTGTTTCCAATTCAGCCATTAGGTCAGTATGATTAAATTTTGGTTGTATAAATTGAATCTTCTCGTTATAAATCATAAATTCAACTGAATTAAGGTCATGATGTTTACATTCACCAACAATTTCACCATTTTCAAATGTACAATCAGACAAAAGTACTTGATCAACAAAACCATATGCTAACCCACTGATGAATCCTACCCCTTGTAAAAGTCCTTTAACGCATTTACATTGAAAATGAACTTGTAGACTTTTACTTAATTTATAAGGTTTTCCATTAAGTTCGCCTTCGATTTTATTTGGTGTAAAACTTACTACAAAATAGTCATCAACAACACCTGTAAATAATTTACCATCTTTGTATCTATAACAATATAATTTTTCGTCAATCAATTGTTTTTCAAGCCTCACTTCATAATTGAAATAAGGATTAACATATATTTCCTTATTAAATCCACCGTTTATAGTATCCTTTCTCCATCCATTAGCCAAAGTATAACCAGCGATTGTTTCTCCTACAAATGAATTATAAGTTAATCCATCATTTGGATAAATAGTTTTTGAATAGTCAGGACCTTGAGGTTGATTAATTTGCAAACTATCGATTTGGCCATAAACTAAAATATGACAGACTAAAAATAAAATTATTAATATATTTTTCATTAGTATTTTAATTTAATGATTTGTCTTTATTATTATCGCTTAAATTATAAATTCAAAATATCCCCTTACTCAACACTTTTAATCAACAACCCTAAAATCTCTTGTGCGGCTTTTGAAATCTTTGTACCTGGCCCGAAAACTCCGAAAACTCCGGCATTGTATAAGAAATCATAATCTTGCTGAGGAATTACTCCACCTGCAACTACCATAATATCTTCTCTACCCAGTTTTTTCAACTCTTCGATAACTTGTGGCACCAATGTTTTATGTCCTGCAGCTAAAGAGGAAACTCCTAGAATATGTACATCGTTTTCAACGGCTTGTTTCGCTGCTTCTTTTGGTGTTTGGAATAATGGTCCAATATCAACATCAAAACCAATATCAGCGAATGATGTAGCAATTACTTTTGCCCCTCTATCGTGACCATCTTGTCCCATTTTAGCCACCATAATTCGAGGTCTTCTACCCTCTAATTTACTAAAACGATCTGCCATTTCTTTGGCCAATTCAAAATCTTTATCTTTCATCGATTCTGCTGAATAAACACCACTAATTGAACGAATTACCGCTTTGTATCTTCCGAACGTTTTCTCCATTGCGGAAGAAATTTCGCCCAAAGTAGCTCTCACTCTTGCACATTCAATCGCCAATGCTAATAAATTACCTGTTCCTTTTGCTGCTGCTTCGGCTAAATTATCCAAAGCAACTTCAACTGCTTTCGCATCACGTTTCGCTTTCATTTCTTGAATGCGCGCAATTTGAGACAAACGTACTTTTGAATTGTCTACCTCCAGAATATCCATTTGGTCTTCTTTCTCCAATTGATATCTGTTCACACCTACAATGATGTCTTTTCCTGAATCAATTCTCGCTTGTTTTCTTGCAGCTGCTTCTTCAATTCTCATTTTCGGTAAACCGGTTTCAATCGCTTTCGCCATTCCTCCTAATTCTTCTACTTCTTGAATCAATTTCCACGCTTCTTGAGTCAATTCTTCCGTTAATTTCTCAACGTAATAACTTCCACCAAAAGGATCTATAAATGAGGTAATTCCTGTTTCTTCTTGAATGTATATCTGCGTATTTCTAGCAATTCTAGCTGAAAAATCAGTTGGTAAAGCAATTGCTTCATCCAATGCGTTGGTATGTAATGATTGTGTTCCTCCCAAACCTGCGGCCATCGCTTCGATACACGTTCTAGCCACATTGTTAAATGGATCTTGCTCTGTTAAACTCCAACCTGAAGTCTGACAATGTGTTCTCAAAGCCAAGGACTTATCTGATTTCGGTTCAAACTGTTTTACCAATTTCGACCAAATCAAACGACCTGCTCTCATTTTAGCAATTTCCATATGGTGATTCATTCCAATCGCCCAAAAGAAACTTAAACGAGGTGCAAATTCATCCACATTCATGCCTGCTTTAATTCCTGCTCTCAAGTATTCCAAACCATCCGCCAATGTATATGCCAACTCAATAGCAGCTGTTGCTCCCGCTTCTTGCATGTGGTAACCTGAAATCGAAATGGAATTGAATTTCGGCATATTCTTCGCTGTGTATTCGAAAATATCAGCGATAATTTTCATAGAAGCATCTGGTGGATAGATATACGTGTTTCTCACCATAAACTCTTTCAAAATATCATTCTGAATTGTTCCGGTAAGTTGCTCTTGTTTCACTCCTTGTTCTTCAGCTGCAACGATGTAAAATGCTAAAATTGGAAGCACCGCTCCGTTCATCGTCATCGAAACCGACATTTCATCCAATGGAATTTGATCAAACAAAATCTTCATATCCAAAATAGAATCGATTGCTACACCTGCTTTTCCTACATCTCCCTCTACTCTTTCGTGATCTGAATCGTATCCACGGTGTGTCGCTAAATCAAATGCAACTGACAATCCTTTTTGTCCTGCTGCTAAATTTCTTCTGTAAAAAGCATTCGATTCTTCAGCAGTTGAAAATCCTGCATATTGACGAATCGTCCAAGGTCGAATCACAAACATGGAAGAATACGGACCTCTTAAATAAGGTGCTATTCCTGAAACATATCCAATGTGCTCCGTTTGATCAATATCTTTCGATTGATAGAAATTAAACAAATCTATTTTTTCTGCCGTTGTACCAGAAACTTCGGACGTCTCAACGTTATTTACAACATCAGAAGTATATTTTATATTTTTAAATGAAATACGTTCCATGGTTTTATATCTTTTTCAAGCTTAATTTCTTCAACAACTAATACCCAATAACTAATCACTAAAAACTACTGAATATCTCTTTCAAAAATTAGTTTTTTCAAACCGAAGAAATTCTCTTCAGGCAGCCAATCATTTGTTTCCGTTTGAGGATTTGGATATTTATTTACCCCAATCAACATTTGTTTCCCCGATTTTATTTTCTCTAATTTTAACGCTACTTTGGCTTTAATTTCAACTGCTAATTTTGATTTCGCTTCAAGTGTTAAAATTCCTCCTAACGCATCAATTTCTTGAAATTTCACCCATGATTTTTGAGCGATTTGTTCTGTCAATTGTTCAATCGAATAACTTCCTCCAATTGGATCAATCACTTTGTCAAAATAACTTTCATCTTTCAATATCAATGAAATATTCGTTGCCATACGTGCTGACAATTCTGAAATTCCTTTCACTGATTTAGCATCATAAGGATGAACCAAAACAGATTCAACACCTGCCGAAATAACAGACATTGCTTCCGTAGTTTGACGTAATAAATTGGTATAAGGATCTCTTAATGACTTATTTATAAATCCAATTTCAGCAGTAATAATCGCTTTTGAAACCGAATGATTTGTAGGTTTATAAGCTTCAACAATTGAATTCCATAATTTTCTGAAAGCTCTCACCTTCGCTATTTCATAGAAATAATTACTTCCAACACCAATCGAAAAATGAATACTAGAAGCAGCTTCATCCACTGAATATCCTTCGTTAATCAATCGAATAAGATATTCATTTCCATTCGCTAAAGCAATTGCTAATTCTTGAATAATTGTTGCTCCCGTTTGCTGAATTGAAAATCCATCCACAAAACAAAAACGAACATTCAGTCCTTTTGACAAAGAAGCAAATTTTGAAAATTCAGTTGATAACTCATTATCTAATTTAAAATCAACACGATATAAAATTAAACAATTTTCTTTCCCTTTAAAATAAGAAGTAAGCGCTTCAAATTGTAGAAATGAAGTAACTGTGAATTGTGTTTGAATGAACTCAAAACCTATTTGATCAAACAATGTTGACAAATTCGTATTCTCTTTTTTAAATTGAAAAACCAAAGCGGTTGTACCTGACATCAATAAATCCAAGGCTTTTTTATTCGCCTCTTTTTCATCTTCTACCAAAACTAATGAAGCGATGTTCCAATCATTGTTCACCGATTTATTCCCTCTCAAAAAAGGTGCTTCTCCCGGAATTTCAATAGTTGAAGTTTGGTCGCTTGTATGAGCATAGGTAGCATATTCTAACTCTTCAATCTCATCGTTTCGACGCAATGAAGAATTGAAATCAGCCCCTTTCAACTCTTTGGTTAATTTTTCTTCCCATTCCAATTTTGAAACTTTCGGGAAATCAGAAAAAAGTTTGTTCATTTTATGCTTACTTATTATGTAACAATGATTTAGAGTTAAAATTAACTCTCCAAATCATTTTCAATAGAATAAAGATAAGAAATTGTTATATCAAAGAATGAATTCTTTATAAAACATATAACTCAATGCAAAGAAAACGCATATTCCAAGAAACAAAAAACTAAAAGAAGTATATCCTTGTCGCCTCCAATACAGCCAATTACCTACTCCTAAAATAAGTCCTGATATGAAAGGAATTAAATATAAATTCATCGATAAAAGCGAATTGAAATCCGTACTTTCAGCTTACATTAATCCGAATTGCTCGAAATGATGCGTGAAATGTTTTGCGTGAATTCGTTTCCATTGGTCAAAATTTAACTGACCGTAATAAGGATGTATATTCGTCAACTCTGGATTTTCATCGTACACCTCTTCGAAATCGCACCATTCTTCGGTTAATTCATCAATTGCTAATTCAATTTCTGAATGTCTCAACGGAACATCTTTCCCTGCAAATGCAACTTCGATATTTTTTGCCATTGGTTTATCTGAAGCCAGAAACAATTGCATTTTTTCAATACGATCTGCTGGAATTTCTAATTCAAATGATTCTTTTCCATTTGACATACGAACCGCATCTGTTAAATGCTCAACCATTCGTTGTGCGCTCATTGCTCCCCAAAGAGGTTTTGTAGTAGATTCTAAACTTGCTAACTTTGCTAAAATCGTCTCAATATTTGCTTCAATAAACATAATTTTTAATTTTTAAAACAGACTGAAAGACACAAGACTTTAAGAAGAAAGACTTATTTATTCTTTAAAGATGATTAAGTCTTAAATCTTGAAATCTTGAATCTTATTGCCCTAACACTTTATCTATTTTTTCCCTACTAAGATATGAAGACTTTTTGGAACTACTTCAACATTCAATTCAGAACGTACATCAAATGGTTCGCCATCGTAATGTGCAATCCTATCTTTCAATTGAATTCTTACCTTTTTGAAAGGGATTATTTCAATATGTTTAGACGTATGTGCTTTACGTTTGAAGTATTTATAAGCGATGGATGGCGCTAACCAAATTGGGAACGGTCGCAAAATACTTAATTCTAATTGTCCATCTAAAACAGAGGAATCAGGTGAAACACAAAAACCATTTCCTAATTCAGAAGAATTAGCTATTGTAAAAAGGAAAGCGGATACGTTTCTTGCTTTTCCGTCTAATTCAAATTCAATATTTTTCGATTTGAACTTCATCAATTCTCTGAAAACCAATTTAATATAACTCGAAAAACCCCTTGAATCGTGTTCGTCAAAACGTTTAGCTATCAATGCATCAAAGCCATAGCCTCCCGTTCCTAAAAATGGTTTATCATTAACTACAACGGTGTCCATTAGGATAGAATAATTTTCATTAATACATTCGATGGCTTTTTTTAAATCCAATGAAATATTTAAATGTCTAGCTAATCCGTTTCCTGAACCTGATGGTAAAATCGCTAATTTTGTTTTTGTTCCGATTAAAGCTGTACCTACTTCATGAACTGAACCATCTCCGCCAACAGCACAGACAATATCAAACCCTTCTCTAGAAGATTGATACGCCATTTTTTTAGCGTGTTTTCTGTATTCTGTGTAGGAAATATCGTAATCAAACTTCGATTTATCCAAATAGGCTTCTATTAAACGAGGAATTTCTCCTTGTTTTCCCATTCCTGAAATTGGGTTTATAATAAATCGTATTTTTTGCTTCATTCAACTGTTGTTTGATTCAAGATCAAATCACGGTTATAACGTTGAATAATAGCTTTTAATCTTTTTTCAACTACTCCACATTCCTTTTTATAATTGGAAAGTGAGTCAACCGTCGATCCATCTCGAACAACGAAATCATACAAATTTCGTGCCTTATCGTTCGAAAAGCTCAACATATGGTTTTTAAAGAAATAAAAATAAGAACCTTCAATAAAAGTAAATGCCTCTCTATCAGATTTTTGATAGTAAGATTTACCAAATGAATAAAATTTAGAATCTATATTTACAAGATCCAAAACAGTAGGTAAAATATCGACTTGTTGAAATATTTTCGCTTCTCTTTTGGCTTTTAATTTTGTCGGATGATAAAAAACAATCGGAATTTTATACATCTGTGAACGTTGACTGTAAAATAAATTATTCGTCGCTGGAGTATGATCGGCACAAATCACAAATAAAGTATTGTTGTACCAAGGTTGTTTCTTCGCTTCTTCGAAAAACAATTTCAACGAAATATCACTGTAATTAATAGATGCACAAATTGGTTGCGATCCTTTCTTCACTTTGTTTTTCCATTTTTCAGGAATATAATACGGATGATGAGAAGACAATGTAAACAAAGTACTAAAAAATGGCTCTTTCAATTTAGACATTTGTCTAGCTGTCCAAGGGTTAAAATATTCATCTAAAATTCCCCATGTCTTATCAAAATGTTTATCGTTTTTATATTCAAATCGTCCGAAATAATTTTGATATCCTGCTTGTGCTGCAAAACCATCAAAACGCATTGAACCATTTGTTGCACCATGGAAAAAAGCAGACGAATAGCCTTTGTCTCCTAAAATTTTAGCCAATGAATTAATCTTGTTATTTCCGTAAGGCGACGAGATGTATGGATTATCCATTAAGCTTGGAATGGAAGCTACAATTGCTGGAACAGCCTCAATCGATTTCTTACCATTCGCAAAACCATATTCAAAATGAAGCGATTGACCAATCAACGAATCCAAAAAAGGCGTATATGATTCCGCTTGATTGTAAGCTCCCACAAACTCATCGCCAAAACTTTCCAAAATAATCAACATCACATTCGTTCCATCCGGTAAAATATGTTGTGGTGTAGATTGTTGAATCGGTGAAAACAATTTATTTTCTTCTGCTTCAGTAAAATAATTCTTCATTTCTAAAGACTCTTTTCCAAGCGTTTTGATCATTGTAAAAGGTGTATTTAAAATCAAAGCTGTATTCTCTACACTCGAATAATTCGACGCTTCAATTATCCCGACCGGACGAATACCTAAACCTCCTCTACCAATGATAAAAAAGAAAGGAACAAACAGTAAAAAACTCGCACTATTTTTGAGATAAAATGCTTTAGAACCATCACTTATTTTTTCAAAAGCGACTTCTGTTTTTCTATACATCCACTCTGAAACAATTATAAATAGAATGAAAATCAGAATCAACAACCAAAAATCTTTAATGAATGACATTACCAATTGCGACATATCATTTCCTGCACTTACAATCGCAAATAAGTCAGCTGTTGAACGTTTACTTGTGAACTGAAAATATTCTACATCAATGATATTTAAAAATAATATAACTGCATTGGTAATGTGAAATAACAACTTGAAAAAGAGTTTATTCCACTTATAACCACGAATAGGCAAAGGCAATAAAAACAAGCCGTAAATAGGAATAAAATAAATTCCAATTGTGATGCAATCGAACCATATTCCTGTCAAAAAATCAACTATTCCAACATTCACAAAACTATCCTGATTCGCTATGTAAAATACGATTCGTGACAATGTCATAAAAATCAAAACGATTCCCATTCTACCGAGAATCGCTTTGATATAATTTGGAATATAATTTATTATTTTTTTCATTTAATTTTTTTGACACGATAAATCGTTGTCCTGATAATTTATCCGCGATAATTGTGTAATGGGGATGGTATTGTATGGTAGAGAAGCGATTAATCGCGTCTCTACCATACAATACCATCCCACACCCATTATTTTATTTGGTTTGCCTTATCTTTTGCTGCATTCATAATTGCATTTGCTTTTGCATCTGCTTCGGCTTCAATCTTTTTGGCTTTTTCGTTTGCTGTATTTTTCAATTTATTACCTGCAACTTCTGCCACTTTCTTTTTAATCGGATTGCTTCCTGCTTCATCCATTAATGCTTTTGCACCTTTATCACCTTCAGTTCTTACTAAATCTGCTGCTTTTGCTGCTTCTGCTTTTAATTTATTTACTTGATCTTGTGCGTCTTCAATTAGTTTTTGTTTTTTAGCATTCAAATCTTCTCTAACTTCTTCGATTTTCTTTGTCACAATCACTTTTACAGAATCTTTCGCTTTATTAACAACATCTTTCACTGTGCTTTTTAATGTTTCTTTTAGATTTGCTGATGATTTTAAAGATTCCATGAAATCAGTCGTTACTTTTGGATCCGTTGTTTTACCTGTTACTTTTACATTTACAGGGATATTATCTGGAATTAATTTCGCAACATCTATTTTAACCGCAGAACCAGCTAACTTTTGGGCTTGATCAGTAATTGTTTTAAAAACTCCTGCTGGAATTTCTTCTTTCGGTATATTCAATTTGATTGAGTAATCAATATCTTGCTCAAATGATGTAGATCCCGAAATAGTTGCTTTTGATTTTCCTAATTTCACATCGAAAGGTGTCAATGAAATTTTCCCATCTTTGAATTTAAAAAGCACTTTTAAATCCTTTAAAGTTTGAGTCGCTAAGTGATTCATTTTTAACGTCTCTGCGATTTTATCCAAAGGCTTATATCCAGAAACAATTACTGAGTTTGTAAAGAAATCTCCTGCACCGTTTAATGTTGAATAAACTGGTTCCATACTTGCGTTTAAAACCGTGTACATATCAAACTTAGAACTGATTTTACCTTTTGCACTTTTAGCAATTGGTGCTAATTTTTCAATCGTCACAAAATTATTTACTAGTTCTGAAATATCAATTCCTTCTAAATTATAACCGAAGTCAGCAATTGGTTTTGTGTGTTCTTTCGTATTGTAATTTCCTTTCAATCCAATAGTTCCACCCATTGCGTTCATTGTCAAGTTATCCAATGTCGCTACTTCTTCTTTCAATTTTACTCCCCCTTTAATGTTTTTGATATCCATTTTATTATATCTCAACGTATTAATTGAAGTAGTCAAATTAAAGTCAATATTTCCTGGTACTAAAAATGGCTCTGTCGCAGCTGTTGCAACTGAATCTTTTTTCGCAACATCTGCTTTTGGTGCATCTGAAGGAGGAGTTGATGGACCCATTAATTCATCTAAATCAAGATTGTTACTTGTAAATGAGAAATCGCCTTTTAACAATTCATTTCTAAATACATACCCTAAATAATTATCTACTTTACCAGCCATTTTAAAGTCCGATTTACCCATTTTAGCATCTAAACTTTCTAATGCTAAATTCTTTGGAGTAAAACGTAATAACATCTCATGAACAGCAACATCTCCTGGTAAATCTTTCGATTTATACAACATATCACTAATCAATAAAGTCCCATCTGCTTTAAATGCTTCGTAATTTTCATTTTCGATTGCACTTAAACGTCCATTTAAAACAATATTCGCATCTAATTTTCCATTGTAAGATTCACCTGGACTTAAAGGAATCACTTTTCCTAAAGTCGCCAAGTTTACTTTTGAAACAATTTTAGAATCGATCAAAGGATCTGTCATTGGGTTTCTCATTTTCAAAGTTGCATCTAACGTATTTCCTACGAAATCTGCGTGAAATTTAGGTACATCCAATGTCATTTTATCTAAATCTGCGCCACCTTCAAATTGAGAACTTGCTTCAATCACAATGTTATTGATTGCTCCAGGAAGATCTGGATATTTAATTTTCGCTTTTCCAACGCTTAAACCAAAATTCCAACCTGGCATATTCACATCATCCATACGACCTTTTACTTCCCCTTTGAAAGCTAAATCTCCTTCAGCAATCATACTCTCATATCCTGATTGATAAAAAGTTGGAATCAATGAAAGGAAATCTTTAAACGTTGCTTTGTCTGCTTTTAATTTTAGATCCATATTGTCATATTTCTCTAACATTTCATAAAATCCATCAAATGAGAAATGTAAAGCATTTAATGAAATTTCATTTTCTTTCAATGTGAATTTTGAAGTTTTCTCGGTGAATTCCATTAAAATATTCGCGATCATTTCCGTTTTTACCTTTTTCAAGTAGGAAACTCCTTCCATTTCGAATGTCATTTCATCCATTGTAGTAGTTGTATTGAAATCAATCACATCTGCAGTTAAGTTACCTTCTCCTTCGTGTGTCATATTTTTCAATTCAGTAAACATATCCCCTACTTGATCATCGTAACGAATGTTTGCATTTTCAATTGAATATTCTTTCAACTTCAATTCAAAATTAGATGGTTCACTTTTTTCTTCAGGTGTTTTTACTGAATCTGGCTTAACAATATCGTAATTTGCTTTTCCATTATTCAAAATACGAACATCAAAATTTGGTTCTATCAAATGAATCTCATCGATTTCCACTTTATCTCCACCGATTACACTCCACAAACCAACGTGAGCTGAAAACTCTTTGATATTGACTAAATCAACTCCTTTAAAATCATCTCTTCCTGTAATTTTAGTATCCGTTAATTTAATCGTCATATTTGGAAACGTACTTATAAAGGTCAAATCAAATTCACCTAAAGAAAAATCCGCTAACAAAGATTTATTTGCTTCTTTGATTACTAATTCTTTGATATCATCTTTAAAAACAATTGGAATTATAATCATAGCAACGATTAATACCAACAATGAAATTCCTGTCCATTTTAAAATGCGACGAACAATACTCTTTTTTGTTTTTTCTTTAGTTGTCATTATAGAATCTATATTATTTTACGATATTTGTTAAGATCAATTCACTCTTTAATATCGTAAAATTAATGAAAATATTTTATCACACTTCTTTATTTCTCTTATCGTTCATATCTTTTAACGCATATTCACAAATTGCCATTGGAGGCGAAGAAAAAAAGGAAAAATCGGATTCATTAATTAAACTTACAAACGAAATTGCTCCTAAAAGAGAATTAAAAGGTTCTACCGAAATTTTTGTAGGAACAAACTGCTCGTCTAGTTTTCGAGTACTTTCAATTAATGGTGACTTATATGGAAAACCACTTGGAGAAAGAGCGAATGAATCAAAATTAAACACATGGTCGTACGCCATTGGATTTAGAAATTATCTTACAAAAAACTTTGCCATTGAGGGTGGGATTTCTTTCTTAAAAAATGGTGAAGGATATAAATTCAAAACAACCGATTCAACTTATAATTATCAAACTACTTATGCATATATAGCTATGCCAATCAAAGTTTATTATGCTATTGGAGAAGAAATTCGTTTTTTAGTTGGAGGAGGAATAATACCACAAACGTTCAATCAATACAAAAAAGAGCAACAATGGATAACTCATTCAGGTTCAAACGAAACTGCAACAATTAAAACTAAAAACAATTACAATTCATTTGTAGTTAGTGCTTGTTTAGATGCTAGTATTCAAATAAGATACAGTAAATCGTGGTCTATTTACGTTACTCCAGAATATAGATGGCAATTGAATTCTTCCAATATGAAAACGAGTGCTTATAACCATTATGCTAGAACAGCTGGTGTTAGTTTTGGATTTGTTTATCAGTTGTAAAATATTATTTAAAATGAAATTACAAGAAATTACATCCTATTTAGAGTCATTGGCGCCACTTTCTAGTCAGGCTTCTTATGATAATTGCGGACTAATCGTTGGAGATTCAAATCAAGAAATTACTTCTGCATTAATATGTTTAGATAGTATAGAAGCTATTGTAGATGAAGCTATTGATAAAGGTTGTAATTTGATTATAGCGCACCACCCCATCGTTTTTTCTGGCTTAAAAAAGATAACTGGGAAAAATTATATAGAACGAACCATTATAAAAGCGATTCAAAACAACATTGCTATTTATGCAATCCACACAAATCTAGACAATTACCGTTTTGGAGTAAATTATGAAATTGGTACCCGATTAGGATTAGAGAATCTACAAATTCTTTCTCCAAGCGAAAATGTTTTGTGCAAATTATC
>CAMDMY010000065.1 GCA_945902775.1 Chryseobacterium gleum
CGCGTGAGGTTGCTAATATGTGTGCTATTATGGCGGCAGAATTAGGATTAAACGTAAAAGTTGCTAAAAGAGCGTGATTATTACATGATATTGGTAAAGTTACAGATGAGGAGCCAGAATTGCCACACGCAATTTTAGGAATGAAATTAGCAGAAAAATATGGTGAAAAGCCAGATGTTTGTAATGCAATTGGTGCTCACCACGACGAAGTAGAAATGACTACATTAATAGCGCCTATTGTACAAGTTTGTGATGCTGTTTCTGGTGCTCGTCCAGGCGCACGTAGAGAAATTGTTGAATCTTACATCAAGCGAATCAAAGAATTAGAAAGTCTTGCTTTATCGTATGATGGAGTTACAAGTGCATATGCGATTCAAGCAGGTAGAGAATTACGTGTATTGGTTGAGGCTGAAAAAGTAACCGATTTAAAATCAGACGAATTATCTTTCACTATTTCACAACGAATTCAAACAGAAATGACTTATCCAGGTCAAGTGAAAGTGACAGTTATTAGAGAAAAGAGATCAGTAAATTACGCTAAGTAAAAATCATGAGTGAGCAAGAGGAAACGATAGATTTAAAAAGTATATTAATTTCAATATTAAGATTTTTATTTCACAGAAAGAAGATATTAATTTTTTCATTTTTCGCGTTTATAATTTTAGGGATTTCTGTTCGAATTATAAAACCTAAAAGTCAGAAAGATTTATATGAAATAAATTATTTGTTTGAATCTTCAGTTGTACCGAAAGAGACTATGTTGAGTATTATAGAGTCAATAACTAAAAACAAAGATCAAAATATAAATCAAACATATAAATATGTTAAAAGAATTGATATTAAGACAAGTTATTTATTATTAGAATTGAGTATTCAATCTAATACGATATCAAGTATTGAATCATGTGAAAAAATTATAGAGAAAAAATTATGTGATAATTACTTTATTCAAAAGAATATAATAAAGCTAAATCAGCTTTTAAATAAAGTGAAAATAAGTATTTATGAGATTGAACAGTTGAAACTATCTAAAGAGGAATTAAGTAGTTCAATAATAGAAAAATTATTTTATCAAAATCAATCACAATCTTTGATTGATTTATATAAAGAGAAACAAAAGTTGGAATTAAGCATTGCTAATCCTTCAGGTATTCAGTTGGTTAGTAAATCTACTCCAATTCTAATTCAAAAATTTTCAATCTTTAAAGAATGTTTATTAATTTTCACATATGGGATAGTAGGAATTTTAATCATGATTTTCCTATCATTGTTGAAATGGTTTTTAAGAAAATTGAATGCATTGAAGTATTAATAGGTTGACATTCTCAAAATTTAAAGAATGAAACTTATTCATTTTAAATCAGATTTTTTTAAAAATTCATTCATATTGATTGGAGGTACCGTAGTTGCTCAGTTAATACCTTTATTACTTCAGTTATATTTAAGAAGAATTTACACACCTGAAGATTTTGGTGCTTTCTCAATATATTTCAATTTATTGAGTGTTTTTATTATTTTTTGTTCTTTGAGATACGAAGCAGCAGTTGTTTTACCAAAAAATGATGTCGAATCCATTAATGTATTGTCATTATCTCTTTTGTTAACCTTTAGTTTTGGGTTACTATTTTTAATTTTTTTGTTCTTTTTCAACAATGAGTTTTGTGAGTGGGTTAATTTCCCTCATAAATATGCTATTTATTTGTACCTGTTGCCTTTTAGTGCGGTTTTATTTAGTACTTATCAAATTCTCAATTATTGGTTGGTTAGGAACAAATTATTCAAATCTTCTGCGATTAATAAGGTAAGTAGACGTTTTTTCGAAGGACTAACACAAGTTGGATTAGGAAGTATTAAATCTACCGGTTTATTTATAGGCGATTTTATTGGAAATCTAGCAAATGTATTGAGCGGATTATTTCAAATTAATCGAAAAAGTAAAATCAGAATGGATCAAATTTCACTAAGAAAGATGAAATTTGTTGCTTTAAAATATAAAGATTTTCCAATTTATAATTTAGGACCAACTTTATTAAGTTCAATTGCTAATATTGTTCCGTTTTTATTAATAAATAAGTTTTACTCAACGAACGAGTTAGGCTATATTGACCTAACTAAAATGGTTTTATCGATTCCATTAGCATTTATTTCAGTTACCATTTCTCAGGTTTTATTTCAACAAGTTTCAGAAAATAGAAATCATAATCTTTCCATTTTAGCCGAGATTAAAAAAATTTTATTATTACTAGTATCAATAAGTATCATAGAGATTGTTATTATACAATTATGGTCTCCATTTTTATTTGGCTTTGTATTTGGGAATAAATATTCTTTATCTGGCGAGTTTTCTAAAATTTTAGTTTATAGTTTTGTATTTAATTTTATAACTTCCTCATTTAGTTCGATATTTATTGCATTACAGAAGATTAAGTATTATAGTATATGGCAGACATTTTACTTTGTTTTAATTTGTTCTTTATGGTTCTTTAAACATCTATCACTTTATAGTTTTTTGGAAGTTTATGTGACAATAGAAATTATAATGAGTATTGTGTTTTGTATATTGTTATGGAGAGTTGTTAATCAGTATGAAAATTCCATAAATTTTTCTTAGATATATGGCTTTAAGTAATATTAAATATCCAATAAGTAAGAAGTTTTTGTCTATACAATTTCTCTTGTTTCTAGTTTATATAACCTTAGAATTGTATTATAAATTTTTTATTTCTATTCAATTTTATTATTTAGGTTTTCATTTTGATTTTTCAATATTAAAATTTATTGAATCAAAAATTTTATATTTTATTTTAATTTTACTTTCCTATTTTCTCTACAATAGAAGCTCTTTTATTTTTGCTATTTTTGTTTTATTAATACTCTTTTTTTATATTCCCAATGCGATTTTGTTTTCATATGGTGATATGATTAGAGGTCCTGTATATTCAAATTTCATTTTCATTTTCATTTTTTCTATAATTGCTAGTTTTAAGATAAAATTGAATACTATTAGGATCCCTAAAAAGTATATTTCCCTTTTTTTTATAATTTTAGCTTTGTTGGTTTTTTTGCCTATTTTTTTTGTTTATGGTTTTAAAATAAATTTAAACACACTTTTATTAAAAGATATTTATAAAACTAGAGCAATTTTCTCTGATAAAGAGACATCACTAATAAAATATTTTTATAACTGGGAAGTTAAAGCCATTATACCATTATTATTAGTGTATTTATTGATTCAAAAAAAGTATTTTCAATCTTTTTTTGCATTTTCAATTTTAATTTATTTGTTTTTAATTTCAGGAAATAAAATTGTTTACATGACATCAATCATAACCATGTTTTTTTATTTCATTGGTAAGGATTATACTAATAAGATTATTTTTTTTCTGGCAGGAATTTTAGTCCTCTTAACTGTGCTTCCGATTATCGATGTGTTTTTATTAAATAATTATTTATTGAGAGGAACGATAGTTATGCGAACCTTTTATTTTCCATCGCTATTGAATTATTGTTACTTTGATTATTTTGAACATATTTCACTTTATTTTTCTGAGAATACCCCTTTTAATTTATTTTTAGACAGTCCTTTAGAGATTAAATCAGCTAGAATAATTTCAAAAGTATATTTTCAAAATTCAGATATGTATGCTAATAATGGAGTAATAAGTGATGGATTTATGAATTTGGGTTATTTTGGAGTTGTATTATTGTCAATTTTAGTAGGAACTATTTTTTTATTTTTCAATTCTTTTAATTTATCGAGCAAGTATTTTGGTGTTTTTTTAGCTTTTGTGTTTTTGTTTTTAAGTTTACCTACCTTTACTGTCTTATTAACTGGTGGATTGTGGATTTTTTTCATTATCGCTTTTTTTATTTTACGTGACAATTAATTATTAAAAATTTAATAGATGAAGATTGTAATTCTTTCCGTTTGGTTTTCAGAAAATATGGGATACATAGAGAATTGTTTACCGAAAGCACTCGCAGCATTAGGGAATGATGTTCATGTAATAAGTACAACTGCACAAGTTTATTATAATGATCCAGATTATGAAAGTGTATATGAACCATATTTAGGAAAGGGAATTCAAGAAGTTGGAATAAAAGAAATAGATGGATATATTTTACATAGATTACCATTTGATTTATTTTTAAATAAAATCTATTTCAAAGAATTAAAAGAGAAATTGAAAGAAATACAACCTGACGTTGTTCAGACATTTGAACCATTTTCATTTTACACTTTACAAGCAGCTTATTTTAAGTATTTATTTAATTATAAACTATTTACAGCTAATCATACAGTTGCTTCAGTTTTTTCATTGTATACTCAAAATAAAACATCTTTTTTTCAGCGATTACCTTTTTATATCACTCGTACAATTCCAGGTAGATTGATTAGTTTGGCTACTTCTAGATGTTATCCAGCGACAATTGATGCTTTGGAAATTGCGGTTAAGTTTTATGGGATACCAAGAGAAAAGACTAAATTGGCATGTTTAGGTGTTGATACAGATTTTTTCAGACCGTTGTTAAATACAAATGAAGAGATTGAATTAAGAAGTTTAGAACGAGAAAGATTAGGTTTTTCTGAGGGGGATATTGTTTGTATTTATACGGGTCGATTTACAGAAGGGAAAAATCCATTGTGTTTAGCAAATGCCATTGAATTTTTAGTTGAAAAAGGGGAGCCATTTAAAGCATTGTTTATGGGTAATGGGCCTCAATTAGAAGAGATTAAATCTAAAAAAGGATGTATAGTTCATGATTTTGTACCCTACCATGAATTACCAAAATATTATGCTCTTGCCGATATTGGAGTTTGGCCAAAACAGGAATCAACTAGTATGTTAGATGCTGCATCTTGTGGTGTTCCTATAGTTATAAGTCAAAACGTTCAAGCAAAAGAACGTGTAGAAGGGAATGGATTTACTTATATTGAAAATGATTTTCAAGATTTATCAAACGTAATTTTAAGATTAAAAGATAAGTCATTAAGAAAAACCTTAGGGGATTTTGGGAAACAAAAAATTGAAAATGAATTTAGTTGGATTAAAATTGCGAAAGACAGACAAGAAGACTATCAGCTTTTTGTAAATAATAAAATTCAATAAGATTTTTATGCAGCACTTAAAAGAATATTTACCCCCATTTTTAGTCCGTAAGTTGACAGGTTTATTTTATGGATGGAGTGGGAATTATAGTACTTGGGAAGAAGCAAAAAGTAAATCAACAGGCTATGATCAAGATACTATTCTTGAGAAAGTAAAGAGTGCTTTATTGAAGGTTAAAAGTGGAGAAGCTATTTGTGAAAGGGATTCTGTCATTTTTGAAAAAATTGAGTATTCATTTCCGATTCTTACGTCTTTATTATGGATTGCGAATCAGAATGGGAATCAGCTAAATTTAATTGATTTTGGAGGTTCACTAGGTAGTTCTTATTTTCAGAATAAGTTCTTCTTATCAAATCTAAATGTTACTTGGAATATTGTTGAGCAAGAGAAATTTGTGATGTGTGGTCAAGAGAATTTTCAAGACGAGCATTTACGTTTTTATAAAAATATCGACGCTTGTTTTGAACAAACAGATCCAACTGTATTATTATGTTCAAGTGTATTACAATACATAGAAAATCCAGAATCATTAATAAAATCATTTTTAGAGAAAAACTTTGAGTTTGTTATTATAGATAGAACTCCATTTATTAAAAGGAACGATCGTATAACGATTCAAAAAGTTCATCCTAAGATATACCAGGCCAACTATCCATGTTGGTTTTTTAACGAAGAAAAGTTTCTTAATTTATTTAAAGAAAAATATGATTTAGTAACCGATTTTTCTTCCTTAGATAAATCGAATATTCAATCTGAATTTAAAGGATTTTTGTTTAGGATTAAAAAGTGCTAAATTCATTTTGAAAAGTGTAAAAATAACTTTTTAATGTTAGAGAACTAGCAGATTGAATTTATCTGAAAATAGTATTGATTGAAAAAATAGAAAAGTTAAATGAATAAGGTGTTTTTTAGTAACCTAAATGGATTTAGAGCTCTAGCTGCATTCGCGGTTATTTTTGCGCATTGTAGTTATTGGCTACCATCTCCAAAAACTGAAGGATACGCTATTCTAAATTTTATTATGACTTTCAACGGTGGTGAGGGAGGAAGATTAGGAGTGATATTTTTTTTTATATTGAGTGGATTTCTAATTTCATTTTTATTATTTACTGAGCTTAAGGTATATGGAAAAATTAATTTAATCTATTTTTATTTAAGAAGATTCTTTCGTATTTGGCCATTGTATTTGTTGGTAGTATTAATTGGGTTTTTTATTTATCCATTATTTGTGATTGATGTATCATTTAATGAAAGTGCCTCATTATGGATGTATTTATGTTTTCTAGCTAATTTTGATCATATTTACAATTATTTTCCTGCTTCTAGTATTTTAGGGGTGCAATGGAGTGTTTCTGTCGAAGAACAATTTTATTTATTTTGGCCAATATTAATTCGATTGATTGCTAAAACAAAATATTTAATGATTTTTTTAATCTGTATAATTTTATTTTCTGAAATTTTCTATTTGACATTAGGGATAAAGCTAAGAGCAGGAGAATATCATTTAATTTCATGTATGAAATATTTATCTGCAGGAGGTTTACTCGCATATTTGTGTTTTCATCAAGCTTTCTTTTATCAAAAAATGACTACTTATTTATTTAAAAAATCTATTACAATTTTTATTTATACAATTTCATTCATTTTCATTTTTTCAGAGAATTTAATTTTAGAGGTTATTCCAAATTATAAATATTTTATTGATATAATCCCTCTTCTGTTTTTCATGTATATTATATTTGAGCAAAATTTTTCAGACAATTCATTTTATAAAATAAGCAAAATACCATTTTTAGATTGGTTAGGGCGAATAAGTTACGGTTTGTATTTATTACATATGATTGTAATTAATAGTATACTTATTTTTTTACCTCAGAATGAGAATTATTTTTTAATGTATGTATTTGTAACAATATTTTTTACGATTTTAATTAGTCATTTAAGTTTTAAATATTTTGAAGAATATTTTTTAAAATTCAACAGAAAATATAAATTGATTTCCAGCGAAAAGTAATTCTAGTATGCATAATTTCTGTACTCTATTTGATTCCAACTACCTTTCTAGAGGTTTAGCAATGTATCATTCATTGGTTAAAACAGGTATTGATTTTCATTTATATATTTTCAGTTTTGATTCTAAATCCGCTGAAATTCTTTTAAAAATGAATTATGCTAATATTACTGTTATTTCATTAGATGAATTTGAGAATAAACGTTTATTGGATGTAAAACCTTCACGTTCTCGTGCAGAGTATTGTTGGACTTGTACACCTGCAACAGTATTACATATTTTTGATCATTACGATGTAACGAATTGTACATATATTGATGCAGATTTATATTTCTATAGCTCACCTCAAGTTTTATTTGATGAGATGGGAGATGCATCTGTTTTAATCACTGAACATAGATATACGACAAAGTATGATCGAACTGAAATTGCAGGAAAATACTGTGTCCAGTTTATGACCTTTAAAAAGGATGAACGTGGATTAAATGTATTGAATTGGTGGATGGATGCTTGTTTGGAATGGTGTTATGATCGTTATGAAGACGGCAAGTTTGGAGATCAAAAGTATTTGGATACTTGGACTGAACAATTTGAGGGAGTACATGTTTTAAAACATCTAGGAGGTGGAATGGCTCCTTGGAATATACAACAGTATGAGTTCATCAACCGACAAAATTCTAATTTGATATTTAAAGAGTTATCAAGTAACCAAAAATTTAGCGCAGTTTTTTACCATTATCATTATGTTCGGTTTTATAAAAATGAATTAGTTGATTTTGGATGGTTTTCATTAACTACGAAAAGTGTACATAGTTTATATGCGGATTATGTGAAACAGTTAGATACGTCATTAATACAGATTCAAGCGATAGAGTCTGATTTTAAAGAAAATCTTCGACCTTTTTCTATTCTCGATGCAGAAGGAATTAAAGGTAAACTCAAAGTATTTATTAAATTTGTAACACGCATTAATTTATATAAAAAACAAACATTACTAAAACATGGCTTATAGTATAGATTTAACAACATTTACTGATAAACGTGGAAAGTTAACAGTAATTGAAAAGGTAATACCTTTTGATATCAAGCGTGTTTTTTATATTTATGGAGTAGATGATTCTGTAAGAGGGGGACATAGACATCACAAGACTATTCAAGCAGCTATTTGTATACAAGGTAGCTGTATAATATCTAATAATGATGGTGAAACGAGTTCAGAATATGTATTGGATTCACCTAACAAATGTTTGATTCTTGAGCCAAAAGACTGGCATCAAATGCATCATTTTACGAATGACGCTATATTAATGGTTTTTGCTTCTGAATATTATGAGTCGGAAGATTACATTTTTGCAAATTATCAATGATTGAATACGAAAATTTAGGAAAATTAAACGCTCCATTTTTTGATGCTTATGAGCAATCATTTAGTGATACATTAAGAGGAGGTTGGTATGTTTTAGGACAAAATGTGCAAAATTTCGAGTTTCAGTTTGCTTCATATACTGGTGCCAAGCATTGCGTAGGGTTAGCCTCAGGATTAGATGCATTAATCTTAGGATTACGAGCATTTGATTTTGATCCTGGATCTGAGGTTATTGTTCCTTCAAACACCTATATTGCAACAATTTTAGCAATTATGCAGGTTGGATTAACCCCGGTTTTGGTTGAACCGGATATTCACACATACAACATTAATACTTCAAAAATAGAGGAAAAGATAACTTCCAAAACTAAAGCAATAATGGTTGTTCATCTTTATGGAAAATCTTGTGAGATGGATCGAGTTCAGGCGATTTGTAAACAGTATAAACTTCGATTATTGGAAGATTGTGCTCAAGCACATGGAGCAACGTTTAAAGGTCAGCAAGTAGGAACATTTGGAGATTTTGGATGCTTTAGTTTTTATCCGACTAAGAATTTAGGTGCGATTGGAGATGCAGGAGCTATTACTACAAATGATGAAGAATTAAGTAATACTGTTAAGATGTTACGTAATTATGGTTCTAAAGTAAAATACGTAAATGAAGTTGTAGGCTATAATTCAAGACTCGATGAAATTCAAGCTGGATTTTTATCAGTTAAACTGCAGAAATTAGATGACATAAATAATCATAAAATAAAACTTGCCAAATTATATCAGCAAGGGATTAATAATTCATTTGTTAAGCCAATTATACAAGATGATTATAAAGATGTTTTTCATATTTACTGTATTCGTCACCCTAAAAGAGATGAATTAAAATCATATTTGTTAAAAAATGAAATTAGAACTGAAATTCATTACCCAATTCCTCCTCATAAACAAGAGGCATTAGCCGGACTTTTTGAAAATCAAGAATTTGCAATTGCTTCAGAAATACATGCTACAACATTGAGTCTACCAATTTCATATTTCCATACTGAACAGGATGTTTTAAGAATCATTGAGGTCATCAATAAATTTTAACGCGTGAATAATTTGAAAATCAGTATAGTTACAGTTTGTTACAACAGTGAAAAATATATTCGTACAGCGATTGATTCAGTATTAAATCAAACGTATAACAATATTGAATATATCATCATTGATGGAGCATCTAAAGATCAAACAATGGATATTGTTAAATCTTATGGGGATAGTATACAGGTTGTTGTAAGTGAACCAGACAAAGGGATTTATGATGCTATGAACAAAGGATTAAAATTAGCAACTGGTGATTATGTCGCGGTTTTGAATTCAGATGACTTTTATACGAATAATGAAGTGATTCAACATGTCGTAAATTGTTTGGAAGAAAATAAAACAGATAGTTTATTTGCTGATTTAACATATGTAGAGGAGTTAAGCCCAGTAAATCAAGTAAGGTATTGGAAATCAAATGAATTTGTTAAAGGTTCATTTAAAACCGGATGGCATCCAGCACATCCTACTTTTTTTGTAAAAAAATCAATATACGAGCAATTTGGGTATTTTAATTTGTCTATCAAATTAGCTGCAGATTTTGAGTTAATGTTGCGTTTTTTAGAAAAGCATCAAATATCATCTTGCTATTTACCTTTGCCAATTATCAAAATGAGATTAGGAGGTGCAACCAATAAAAACATTAAAAACATAATCAATCAAAATATAGAGTGTTATAAGTCATTTAAAATAAATGGATTACATGTTTCTATATTGTATCCATTTTTCAGGTTGTTACCTAAAATCAAGCAATTTTTCGCGAAAAAATGAAGAGAGTCTTAGTAATTGGCGGAAGTAGTTTTGTTGCACGAAACATTGTTCAATATTTTAGTAAAGACTATGTATTTAAGACAGTTACAAGAAATTATACAGGTTATTCTAATGAAATATTAATTGATGATTATTTTGAGTTAAATAGTTCTATTTTTCAAGATATTGACATCGTAATTAATTGTGCTGCAATTGTTCATCAACCTACTATTTCTGACATAAAAATTTATGATCGTGTAAATTACGAACTACCTATTTATCTTGCTAAGATTGCGAAAGAAGCTAGGGTTAAACAATTTTTACAATTAAGTACAATCGCTGTTTATGGTTTAGTGGATCAAATTTCAATTGAAACTATAGAATGTCCTGTAAATCCATACGGTATATCTAAATTAAAAGCGGATCAAGCGTTAATTAAAATGTCAACTGACTCTTTTAATGTGATTTGTATTAGACCACCAATGATTTATGGTGGTGGAAATGCACCTGGTAATATGATGCGTTTGATTGAATTAGTGGATAAAAAAATTCCTTTACCATTTGGAAATGCTCTAAGTCAACGAGATTTTATTTTTATAAAAACATTGGTTAACTATTGTCATCGTTCCTTGGAATTAAACAAATCAAACATTTATATAGTTAAAGATTCATTTTCAGTTTCTACAAAAGAATTGGTTATGATCATTGCTGAAAAATTACAAGTTAAAACACCTTTGTTTTCTGTTCCCCTTTTTTTATTGAAATTATTAAAAAAAATAAAGCCATCCATTTTTGAAAAGTTATTTGGACATTCGTCGTTGACCTCGAATTTTGAGGACTCTATTAATTCAACAAAGAATGATTTAGAACAGGGGATTCAAGAAATGGTTGAATATTATCGAGGTAAACAACTATAATAATTATTCTTCAATTTTATAATTGTTTTTCACTAAAAACGGTAGGAAAAATGCATAAAATTCAACACCTGCTTTGCTTTCAAGTATCGATTCCATTAACATATTTAATGTGATAAAAATTAGAAAATATAATAGAATACTATTTTTTGATTGAATACCAGAAATAATAGAAATAATAATTATTAGTGTAAAAATGACAAGTCCGATTATTCCAATAATTAGGGAAAATTGAAGAAATTGATTGTGACAATTAAAATTGTTTTGGACCCCTAAAATAAAATTATTTTTTTTATATTGTTTTATTAATTCATCTTTTACATCACCTGTTCCTACTCCAATCAAATAGTTATTTTTTAAAAGTTGTGTTGATGCTTTCCATACTTCCATACGAGTGTCTGAAGAACCTACTTTTTCTTCCGGTTTTTTTGATTTATTAGTTATTAATTCATTTTTAGCTTCAGTAAACCTTTTAGATGTTGTTGTATTTTGATTTGTTAAAAGAATGAAAATTAGAATACTTAGTATAGAAGTAAAGTATATTACAAGGTAAAATTTTCGTTTGAAAATTTCACGTATTGTTATTATTATAGAACATATTCCTACTATCAAAATCCCAGCTTTGGATGAAAGAAGCGTAATAAAGATGAAAAAAACAGTACATAGTATGAAAAGACAGCTAATTTTCTTTTTGTTTACATGTTTATTCTTCGTTAGAGCAGTTATAGACTGAAGGACTATAATTACGTTAAATCCAAGATACATAGAGAAGTAACTTGGATGCATAAATCTAGATAAATTGTTGTAAAAGAAGACCGATATACTGTTAGTTTGACCATAACTATAAACAGCATAAATCGAGCAATATAATATCGTTACGAGATTTCCTAAAGTGAAAAATTGAAATATTTTTTTTATATCATTTGTTTCAATTGTTTTTTCTGAGAATAGAGTAAGAGGAATAATCAATAATGGAAGTTTGATTTCTAAATCTAGTCCTGCATATTTAAAGTTTGATGTGTATAATAGTCCTATAATGTGAAGAATATATAGAGAAATGGATAAGATTGCTATTTTATTTTCAAGAAGTATTTTGAGTTTGGCTTTTAGATTTACCTGTTTGTCAAAAAAGAAATTTAAAAATAAAAGAAAACCTATTACTGAACTTATGTGGTTTCTTAGTGGTAAAAAAAAAACATATAAAGACATTAATAGTATGATATTTTTTGAACGGTCCTTTAATAAATGTGTAATACTCATATAAAATCATATTTTGAATTTGTAAAGTTAAAGAATTCTATTTCTTTCTTCTATTTTTGTGCGAGAAACTAAAAGTCACTTTAATCAACTTTTTTTAAATGACCATTTATTTATTTTTAGCTGGATTTTCATCCTTTATTTTAACCTATTTTATACGTAAAATAGCTATTAAGAAATCCATGATTGATATGCCTAATGAGCGAAGTTCGCATACAGTCCCGACTCCTCGAGGAGGTGGAATTGCTATTGCTTTGACTTGGTTTTTAAGTATTAGTATTTTATATTACTGTAATCAAATTGAAAAACCCCTTTTTTTAGCATTATTTTCAGGGCTTTTATTGTCGATAATTAGTTTGTTAGACGACATTTATACCTTAAAAAATAAACCTCGATTATTAATTCAAGTTCTAGTTGCAGGTTTAGGATTGTATTTTACTGGTGGATTTAATTCAATCGATATAGGATTTATTGTCTTTTCAAACCCTTACGTTTTAAATATTATTGCTTTTTTTACAATTATTTGGTTTATAAATCTATTCAATTTTATCGATGGGATCGATGGATACGCTAGTTGTGAATCGATTTTTGTAATTGCGACATTGTATTTTTTTTCAGGAGAAAGTTTTTTATTGTTTTTACTAATGGCTTTGGTGGGGTTTTTGCCATGGAACTGGGATAAGGCAAAGATCTTCATGGGGGATGTAGGGAGCACTTTATTAGGATATACAATCATTATTTTGCTTTTTTATTTCCATAAAACGCATGTGGTTAGTTTATTTGAAGGCTTAATTATTACCTCTTTATTTTGGTTTGATGCCACTTACACACTTATAAGAAGATTTCTCAATAAAGAAAATGTGGGAAAAGCGCATCGTAAACACGCCTTCCAACGAATGGTTCAATATGGGTTTAGTCATCAAAAAACGGTGTTATATGGAATGGGTATTAATCTGATATTATTTTTTATAGTATTATCGTCAAAACAACTGCGAGTTCTTGATATTTTAGCGTTGTTGGTTTCAGTAATACTCTTATTTACAATTATTTTTATCGTAAATAAAAAGAAAGCTTTTTAAAATGGCAAGTTCTTCCAATTTTTTTGATTCCATTTTTCAGGTTGTTAAACTAATTCCTAAAGGTAGAGTTACTTCTTATGGAGCTATTGCTGCTTATTTGGGTGCTAAAAAGTCAAGTCGTGCTGTTGGTTATGCCATGAATACTTCCCATGCAATTCCTGGAATTCCTGCACATCGCGTTGTAAATCGTTTGGGATGCTTGACCGGGAAGATGCATTTTTCCAATCCAGATGAAATGGAGAAGTTGTTGTTAGAAGAAGGTGTGCATGTAAAAGACGATTGTATCGTAAATTTTAAACAATTGTTTTGGGATCCTTCCATCGAATTAGAATTGTAATTACTAAATTCGTTACATGATACTTGTAACAGGTGGTACCGGACTTTTAGGGAGTCATTTAATTCACAATTTAGCAAATGCTGGAAAAAGTGTACGTGCGACCTATCGTGATCCAAAACGTATCGAAAAAGTAAAATCCCTTTTTTCTTTTTATAATACACCTTTTGAAGTTTTTCAGTCAATTGAATGGGTGGAATGCGATGTTTTGGATGTTGTGACTTTAGAAGAAGTGATGACGGGTTGTGAAGAAGTATATCATTGTGCTGCAATGGTTTCTTTCCAAAAAAAGGATTACCAAACCATGTTACGCATCAACAAATATGGGACTGCAAATGTGGTGAATGTAGCGATGGGTTTAGGGGTGAAACGTTTTATACATGTTTCATCGACTGCAGCTGTTGGTAAAACTCCATTGGATCAAACAGGATATCGTTCGGTCGTAGAGTCTAACAAATGGATAGCTGACGATCAACATTCGGGGTATGCCATTTCAAAATACCTTTCAGAAAATGAAGTGTGGAGAGGAATCGAAGAAGGCTTAAATGCGGTTATTATCAATCCAAGTGTGATTCTAGGTCCTGGTGATTGGAATGAAAGTTCCTTATCCATTTTCCGCACCTTGAATAATGGGTTGAAATTTTATACGTTGGGAGCAAATGCATTTGTAGATGTACGCGATGTTGTTTTTGCAATTACGCAACTTATGGAGCGACCAGAAGCGTTTAAACAACGTTATTTGTGTACAGGAACAAATGTTACTTTCAAGCAGCTTTTTGATGTTACAGCAAAGCAAATGAATAAAAAAGCACCATTCTTGGTTGCTAAGTCTTTTTTGAGTGGTTTAGCTTGGAGAGTTTCTTGGGCGTTGAGTCTACTTACAGGTCATCAAACGGTTACGAGAGAGTCTGCAAGCAGTGCACAAGCGAAAGTGTCTTACGATAGTTCGAAATTGAAAAAAGTGTTAGGTTTTGAATTTAGGAGTCTCGAAGACACAATAAAACATGCAGTTGAAGGAAGATTAATGTAACAATTTTCTAATGTGAAAATGTAGCAATGGAAAATTGACAATGATAAAATTGATAATTAGATGGTGAAAAAGATTAAAAATAAATATGTAAAGCTTTTGATATTTGTAGCTTTTTGGTTTGTTTGTTTCACTTTGACTGATTTTCTAATTGAAAGCGAACTCAATATTCGTAAATGCGCGATAATTAGTATTCCAACTTCTCTTTTTATATATTATCAAAATTCTAAACAAAAAACGAATGATGAAAAGTAAATATAAACCTTTTATTATCCAATTTTTAGTTGGATTTGTTGTTTTGTCGTTGTTAGATTATATAACTTTTAAGGATTTCAGACTCGTTAAAAATTTAATAATGAGTTTAGTACTTAGTGGTACAAATGTGTATTTCATGCTTAGAAAAGAAAAAAAGGAGAAGGAAGATTAATGTTGTAATTCTCTAATGTGAAAATGTAGCAATTTTCTTGAACTACAAGTCTTTTGTCTAATGTCTTGTGTCTTTAAGTCTAAAAAAGACTAACACGTCTTCAAAATCTCATCGATATAATTCAAAACAGGTTCTTTCCCAAATTTAGATTCACTAGAAGTTGCAAATACTGGTGGTAATTCTTCCCACTGTTTCAACATTTCCTTTTTGTAGCTCAAAATATTTTTTTGTTTTTCGGAAGAAGATAATTTGTCTAACTTTGTGAAAACCATGGAGAAAGGGATTTCTTTTTCGCCGCACCATCCCATAAATTCAAGGTCAATATTTTGTGGTGGTAATCTTGCATCTAGCAACACAAAGGTGTTTAATAAGGTTTTGCGTTGTGTTAAATATGCAGCAATAAATTCTTCCCACCCATGTCGCGCTTTTTTAGAGGCCTTTGCAAATCCATATCCTGGTAAATCGACCAAATACCATTCGTTGTTTATTTCAAAATGGTTGATTAACTGGGTTTTTCCTGGAGTTCCTGAAGTTTTTGCTAAACTTTTTTGGTTGGTCAACATGTTGATTAATGAAGATTTACCGACATTGGATCTTCCGATAAATGCGAATTCTGGTTTATTGTCGTCTGGACAAAGTTTATGGTCGGTGTTACTTACTGTGAATGTTGCAGTTTTGATGATCATAAGGGGATATTTTGTGCAAATTTAGTCATTTTCAACGCAATAATCTTCAATTTCCCACATCCAATAAATTTCAAGGTAATTCATTTTCAAATCAACAAATTTTCAATTTTTCAAATCCCTAAACTTTTCCACATTATTTCACAAACTACCACTTTTTACCACTCATTTATTTATTTGTAAAATACTGTTATTCAGTTGTTTTTAAAATAATTGAAACATTTTTATGGCTTTATACGTTACAAGTTATTAACATAGTGTAAATTGGTGGTAAAAAGTGGAGAAATCTTCACTAATTTTACCCATTATTAATTTGTTATGGCTGGTTTAGTAGGAGAATATGAAGTAAGATTAGACGCGAAAGGGCGTTTCTTATTTCCTGCGTCATTGCG
>CAMDMY010000066.1 GCA_945902775.1 Chryseobacterium gleum
TCATCTAACCCCTCAATTTTCTTTCAGGATTTTCTTTTAAAAAAGACTCCCATTTATTTCCTTTCGTCTTATTATGTTCTCCCACTCCTTTTGAGAAATGATGACAAACAGCAACAGCTAAACCATCTGTTGCATCTAAATATTTTGGCATATCCGTAAAACTCAAAAGTGTTTGTAACATCGCTGCCACTTGTTCTTTTGACGCATTTCCATTCCCTGTAACAGCTTGTTTAATTCTTCTTGGAGTATATTCTTCAAATGGCACATTGTTACTTAGCGAAGCTGCAATTGCAACACCCTGGGCCCTACCTAACTTTAACATAGATTGAACATTCTGACCAAAAAAAGGTGCTTCGATAGCCATTTCATCAGGACGGTACTCTTTTATAACAGCATCAAGTCTTTCAAAAATCTTTTTTAATTTATCAGGATGCGTTGGAAATTTGCTCAATTGAATGACACCAAAATTTATTAAAGATAATTTATTACCTTTAATGTGAATTAATCCGTAACCTAATACATTTGTTCCGGGGTCAATTCCAAGAATTATTTTATTTTCAACCATTGAATTTAAACTTCATTGTATAAAACTATGAAAAATAAGGCGAATTTATTCCTTTTTATAAAAATCATTCTTCTCGGAGGAGTGTCGTACTTATTGTTTTTACAACTTTCTAGAGTAAAAACTGAAGAATGGTTGAATCTAGAATTAAAACGTCCCTTATTTCTAATTTTAAGTGTTTTATTAGTATTTCTTAATCAAGGACTTGAATGGTTAAAATGGAAAAAAACAATTCAATTAATAAATACATATTCATCAAAAAAAACGAACACATTAGCCTATTTAGCAGGAGTAGCTACAGGCCTCATTACGCCTAATATGCTAGGAAATTTTATAGGTCGTATCTATTATTACCATCGTGAATATAGACCTTCGATAATTTTAATGACATTATTAGCGAATTTTTCTCAATTTTTTGCAAGTATCTTTTTTGGACTTCTTTCTTTATTGTTGATTAAAGAAACACCCTGGGGAATTGATTTAAAAGCAATTAATCTATTTCTAATCGCATTTTGTATTTCTATTTTGGCCTTCTATTTTTTCTTTGATAAACTTAATTTTAAAAATGTTAAAAGAAAAAAAGTGTATTTAAAAATAATACACTTATTAAAAAACGATAAAAATTATAGGTTTAAAATACTAATTATCAGTTTGATTCGTCATTTTGTATTTACTTTTCAATTTTGGTTAATGTTCAACGCTTTTGAAGATGCCCTAAATTTGGATACTTTTTTATGGATTTGGCAAATCTTTTTGTGGACGACTTTAGTTCCTTCTTTATGGTTTGGAAAGTTGGTAATTAGAGAATCAATAGCGCTTTTGGTTCTTGGAAGTGTTGGTTTTGGTCAAGTAGAAATTTTAACATCCTCTATTTTAATTTGGATATTCAACTTAGTAATCCCTTCATTAATAGGGATTACCATTTGTAAACAAAAAACATTTGAGGTTGAATAATTTTATTTACATACTTTATTCAATATACTTCATCTTTGGTATTTTAATTTTAATTGGTTATTATTTCCAGTTTAAAAAAGAAATAAAACACACTTTATCTCAAGAATTGAACATAGAATTGAACAATTTGGTAGTAATCATTCCGTTTAGAAATGAAGAAAGCAATCTAGATAAATTAATTAAATCTATTGAGAATCTTTCTATTTTGCCTTCGAATTTTCTATTCGTTAATGATCATTCTTCTGATAATTCAGTCGATCAAATAAAACAGTTTTCTTCTCGAATTCCATATGAAATCCTATCATTACCAAAATTGAAACAAGGTAAAAAAGAAGCGATTCGTCTTGGTATAAATCACCTAAAATGTGACTATAATTTAACATGGGATGCTGACATTGAAGTTCCTACAAACTATTTTAAAAAGATTGAACAACTTCCAAATTCGGACCTTTATATTTTACCTATTAAAATGATTGGAGAAAATTTAAAAGAAAACTATTTTGAATCTGACCACGCAATCACAAATGCAATAAACACATCAATTAGTGGTTGGAAAAGACCTTTTATAGCAAGTGGAGCCAATTTATTATTTAAGCAAGAAAGTTTTTTTAAAGCTGATAGATTCGATAGTCATTCACATCTAGCTTCTGGGGATGATTTATTCTTACTTCGTGATTTTAGAAATAATAAGAATTCAATTGATTTAATAACTGATTGTGATTTAACCGTAACAACACGCTCTCCTAAAACAATTAATGAGTTTATAAATCAGCGTTTACGATGGATAGGGAAAGGGAAAGAAGTAAATGATAATTTAAGCAATTCGTTGGCCATTGTATCATTGACATTCAACTTATTATTTATTTACTTATTATTGTTTTATGCATTCCAATTGAAATGGGAGGAAGTTATTCTATTTTTTAGTTTAAAATCAATTATAGACCAAACTGTTTACCTACCTTATTTCATGAAAATCAACCGATTAAAAACTTGGATTACTCTTCCTGTCTTTTCACTGATTCAACCAATCTATCTATTTGTATTATCCATATTGATATTCGTATATCAACCAAGTTGGAAAAACAGAAAAGTTAGAATCAAATAAGTTTAAAAAAAAATGGTGAACACAAAGTATTCACCATTTTAAACGTTTTAAATTTAAACCTTAGAAAGGTAAGTCATCATCTGCAGCCTCTACATTTGTTTGAGCAGCTGTAACATTTGAAATTGGGTCTAAATTCATTGCTGCCGGTCCTCCTTGAGGAATTCCACCACCATTACCATTTGCTCCAACTTTATCAATTCTCCAAGCTTCTAACGTATTGAAATATTTCACTTCACCTTGAGGACTAGTCCATTCGCGACCACGAAGGTTAAAAGATACTTCAACTTGATCATTTACTTGAACATTATCTAATAAAGAACATTTGTCTTGAGTAGATTGAAACATAATATCTTGAGGATACATACTTGACGCATCAGTAACAACAAATTCTCTTTTTGCAAATTTTTCACTTACCTGAACCGTAGGGTTCACAACTTTAACGATTCCACTTAATTTAAACATACTATTGATTTTTATTTTATTGTATTTTATAATTAATTATTAAAAGAAAGCAATGTCAACCAAGCTTCATTTAATTTATTTTGTTTCAATAATTCCTGAGCTCTCAAATGTAAAGACTCCTCTAATTTCACTGGTTCATTTTCTAATGAAACAAATAAATCGCTCAATTCTACTAATTTATATTCGTTTACATCAGTTTCATTAGGTAATTCTTCGATTCCTGCCAAGTGACCTAAATCATTACCTGTCAAAATTTTACTACTTTTTAAATCAGTTGGTAATTGATCGAAACCAATTCCACAAGTCGTAATTGGTTTAGTAATTTCAAACATTGAATTTTGATCAGCTCTACAATACCAATTCCCTCCCATTCTAGAAACTAAATCGATTTTATGTTGGTCAATCATTCCATTCGCATCTAAAACTTCTTCATTTATATGAATTTTAACAACTTCACATATAATCAAATTTCCTGCTCCACCTTCTTGCCCCAACTCAACAACTTCGTTTACTTTACATTCAAATTGAACAGGAGATTCAGCAACTCTCATCGGACGAATTAAATCTGATTTCAAAGCTGTAAAACCTGCTTTTTCAAATTCACTTACACCTGGAGCATAAGGTGAACTTGCTAAACTCATTTGATGAACAATATCATAATTAACAACATTGATTACAACTTCTGGATTCAATTTAACATTTTTATAAGTATCCTTCGTTTCATTTGTTCTTCCACTTCTTGCAGGAGAAAAAATCATAATTGGTGGATTTGCACTAAAAACATTAAAAAAACTAAAAGGAGCTAAATTAGTATTTCCTTCAGAATCAATAGTCGAAGCAAAAGCAATTGGTCTAGGACCAACAGCTCCCAATAAATATTGATGTAATTTTTGAATCGGAAGTGTTTTTGGATCAAGCGTTAACATACTATACATTTTAAAAGTCTAACAAATATACGCCGAATTAAAATGGTTATGAAGTTAGATTTTTCAATTTTTATTCACAATCTCAAAAATTATCACAAAATGGTATTTTTATCACAATCGATGAAAATACCATTTCTCTATCTCATCATTAACCTAAATCTAATTTCAAAACACAATAAATTTTAACATCATTTTTTATCAGTTTACGAAAAAAGGACTTACTTTTGGATTATATGAAAAAAATTATTTGTTTCACATTACTTTTCACGTTTGTTTCTTCGAAAATAGAAGCTCAAAGAAATGTGAAAGATTCAATTATCGGTACACCATGGATTGCAGTTAATTACGGTGTAAACTGGCCTCATCAAAATCTTGCAAATAAATATGGCTTTTTAAATCACATTGGATTAATGGCTGGATATAAAACAAAAAAAAATTGGTTTTATGGTTTCGATGGAAACTTTATTTTTGGAAATCAAGTTCATTTGAATAATATGTTCTCAAATTTAATTGATTCGAAAGGTACTATAACCGATATAAATGGAGACATTGCTAAAGTGGTTGTAACTGCTCGAGGATTCAACACAAATATTGCTATTGGAAAAGTATTTCCGGTATTTAGTCCTAATTCTAATTCTGGAATATACGTGCACGGTGGTGTCGGTTTATTAGCTCATAAATACAGAATAGACACACAAGATCAAGTAGTTCCCGAAATTGAACTAAATTACAGAAAAGGGTATGATCAACTTTCAATGGGGCCAAATTTTCACGAATTTCTGGGGTATGCTTTTATGGCGAATCACGGATTAATCAATTTTTACGGTGGTTTTTATGCTCAACAAGGCTTAACTAAAAACATGAGAACTGTATTTTATAACACACCCGACACTCCTGTTTCAAAAAAAACAATGATTGATATTCAAGTTGGTGCTAAATTAGGTTGGTTTATACCTTTTTATGTACGTAAACCTAAAGATTTTTACATCGATTAATGCATTTATTATATAATTTAGGAATATATTTCTACGGTTTATTAATTAAATTACTTTCTCCTTTTAATCCAAAAGCGAAACATTGGATAAATGGAAGAAAAGACTTTTATAAAAATTTACCGGAAATTTCCAATGAAACTATATATTGGTTTCATTGTGCTTCTCTAGGTGAATTTGATCAAGCATTACCAGTAATAAATCAATTAAAAACAAATAACCCTTCGATTTATATTCTTGTTACTTTCTTTTCTCCTTCAGGATATCTTCATTTTCATAAACGTAAACATCAGGCTGATTATGTTTGCTATTTACCATTAGATACTCCTAAAAACGCAAAAAAATTCATTAATCATTTTAAACCAACAAAAGTTTTCTTTGTGAAATATGAATTTTGGGCTAATTATATTTTTGAAATTAAAAAAACAAAGGCTAAATTATATTCAATCAGTGCTATTTTTAGACCTGAGCAACGATTTTTTAAGAAAAATAATACTTTCTTCAAATCTATACTTTTCAAGTTTGATCATTTTTTTACACAGAATGAAATATCAGCTGATTTATTAAAATCGATTGGAATATTCAATTATACTATAACTGGCGATACAAGGTTCGACAGAGTAATTGAAAACAAAAAACACCTTAAAAAGAATGAAATACTAGATCAATTTTCTGATGGAGAAAAATTAGTCATTTTGGGGAGTACTTGGCCTATAGATGAAAAACTAATTCTGCCATTAATAAACAATGAGAACTGGAAGCAAAAAGTAATTATTGCTCCTCATGACATTTCTGAAAATCATATAAATAAAATTCTTACATTTTTGGAAGGACCATCTGTTCGTTATTCAAAACTTGAGAATGGTGCAGAATATAAAAATGAAAAAGTCCTGATTCTAGACACAATTGGTCACTTAGCTAATGCATACTCATACGGAGACATTGCTTATGTGGGAGGTGGTTTTAGTGGAAGTTTACACAACATTTTAGAACCTGCTGTTTTTGGATTACCGGTACTATTCGGACCAAAACATTCACGATTCCCTGAAGGAGAAATGTTTATCAAAGAAGGAATAGGTTTTTCTATTTCAACTCAAAGTGAATTTGAAGAAAAATATGATTTAATTAAAACGAATTTGGAAGAATTAAAATCAAAAACAGAAAATTTTATTCAAAGACAAGCTGGAGCTTCTGAAAAAATCATATCACTTATTGATTGATTTCAAAATAATAGTCAACCATTATTATTTAGAAAGCACAATTTATTTTACTCTTCCAATCACTTTGTTTTCTTTTTCTATTTAAAACCATTTCTCTACATTGTGGATGGTAGATAATTGGCACTTTAAAATAAACATAAATATCTCCACCATATAAATCTGAATTTATAACCCAATTTATAAATTTATCAGATCCTATAGTCAAAGGGCCTATTCTAAAACTCATTCCTAATTGAGCTTTTGAATACTCATACAAACTAAAAGGTAATGCAAAATCAACTATTCTTGTTTCAAATCTTGGAGTAATCGAAATTGAACTTGCATGTCTAATCCCAAACTTTTTGTCAGAATGAGAAATTCCTTGAACAATCATTGCGTTTACATAAAGTGCTGAAGCCCATATATTATAATCGACTTGGGCGGAAATAAATGTTGGCAACATAATTTTATTCGTTTTTTTAACAAGCCCTGTTTTTAAATCATCTTGACTTGAAAAAATACTAGCAACACTATCTGGATTAGTTGTAATATTAGAGTATCCGTTGATCTCAATATCTTTATAATTATATCCAGTATACGTTTCTTTAGTTTGATCAAATTTAACAGATCCAATATCTATAATTGAAAGTCCTACTTTATATTTATAAGGAACGTATCGACATCCAGATTTCACCATGTGAGGTAAATATCCGGAAGAATTTACTAACATTCTTTGATACGTTATACCTAAATCTATTCCCATACCTCCTTTTCGGTATAAACCTCCATACGTATTCATTTTATCAGCATCAAATTTATAAATAGATAAAGCTGTGTCATTGTGAACATTAAATGATAAATCATTAATATTGGCTGCTGAACCAGCTAAAGAATAAAATTTCTTTATTGAAATTCCGGCAGCAATAATATTTTTATCTTTTTTATAAAACGTATTAGAATAGCTTGCTTTAATTTCAGAAAAATTAAAGGCTGCATAGCGCATATTTTTAGCCTCGAAATCTTTCCCTTGTTGTCTAGGGAAACCTGTAAGACCACGTTCAGCAAAACTTCCTATAAAATAGGGTATATTTTGAATTGCCGCATATGTTCTATTGTTAAACGATAATCCACCTGAATGATCTCCTTGAGTAATAATAAAGCCTGGTCCTGCGATGAATGTTTTTGAGAATAAATTAATAGTTTGTTTATGATTTAAAGTATATTGATCATAAAATAAATCTTTTTTTCTATCAATGGTTGTACCAGTAGTCAGTATGTTAAAAAAATTACTGTTAGGAATCATTATTAAATTATTATTTGCATAGATTCCCGCTCCCGCTAAGTTAATATCTAAAAAAGTTTTAGAATTTGAGATACTTGATGGGTTTATTGACACACTACTTGTGGGAGAATAATTACTATTTATCGATCCAAAAGTATTTTGTGCAAAAAAGGGATTAATCTTTACAATTAAAAGGAGAACAACAATTAAATACTTTATAGCCATTTTAAATTTTTTCAATTTTATTAAACGATAATTTAAGTTTATTTTACAATCGAATAGCTAAATCCACTAATCGATTTGAATAGCCAGCTTCATTATCATACCAACCAATAACTTTTATCATATTTCCTGTAACACTTGTCAATTCAGAATCAAAAATACAACTATTTGAATCCCCAACAACATCAATTGATACTAATGGTTCTTCAGAATATTTCAAAATACCTTTTAATTCTCCTTCTGCTGCAACTTTCATTGCATTATTAATTTCATCAACTGTTGGAGGATTATCTACAATTAAAGTTAAGTCTGTCATAGATCCATCCGGCACAGGTACTCTGAAGGCACTACCTCCCATTTTACCTTCTAATTCTGGAAAAATTTTAGTTAACGCTTTTGCCGCTCCAGTACTTGTAGGTATAATCGAAACTGCAGCTGCTCTAGCTCTTCTTAAATCAGAATGAGGCGCATCATGAAGTCGTTGATCAGAAGTATAACTATGTACTGTAGAAATATATGCATTTTCAACTTTACAAATACCTAATAATACTTTAAGCATTGGAGCTGCTGAATTCGTCGTACAAGAAGCGTTTGAAACAACTACATCATCAGAATCTAATAATTCATCATTCACTCCTAAAACTACCGTTTTAACATCATCGCCCTTTGATGGAGCTGAAATAATAACCTTTTTTGCTCCGCCTTCTAAATGCTTACTTGCTTCTTCTTTTGTTAAAAATAGCCCTGTTGACTCTATAACTGTCTCTACATTGTATTTCGCCCAATTAATTGAGGAAGGATTTTTTTCTTTCACAAAAAGTATTTCCTTACCATTCTCAAAAACAATTTTATCTCCTTCCACAGAAAAATCTAAACCCAATTTCCCATGAACACTATCATATTTTAAAAGATGAGCTAATGTCTTAATATCTGCTAAATCATTAACAACTGTAACTCGAATATCATTTCTAAACAAACTTAAGCGAGTAAAATACCTTCCTATTCTTCCAAATCCGTTAACGCCAATATTTTTCATAACTATTTTAATCGTATAAATGAATAGATGATATAAAGGTATATAAGAAATTGTAATGTAAAAATATTTTTTAACTATTATAAGTTATATTCAAAAAAAAAAGCGACTTTAAAGTCGCTTAAAATTAATATGAATCTTTATTATTCATAGATTACATGAATAAATCCTTGTTTTTCAATTTTTTTACCTTCAATAGTTTCAGCATTTAATGAATAAAAATAAACCCCTTCATCTACTATTTCTCCAGCTTTATTTTTACCATTCCAAGCTGCTTTAGGGTCAATGTATTGTGAAATAACTGAACCCCATCGGTTTGTTATAACGATATCAAAAGCTTTAAATATTCCATCCTCTATAGAAATTTTAAATGTATCATTTACACCATCTCCATTTGGAGTAATAACATTTGGAATACTTTTAATATCACAATCTTTAACAAATAGTTTTGAATACGCAGTGTAATCATTACCACACCCTGTAGAAACTTCTAATGAATATACATTTTGATCTTTCACAGTAATAGTAGGAGTTACAGCACCAGTACTCCAAACTTTAGATAAAATATATTCAGGATAAGTGAATGAAGGAATAAATTCATGAGATGAACCTGTACATACTGTAACAACAGAATCAAGATAAGCATATGCTCCTGGTCTAAAGTTGACTATTAAAGAATCTTTATTATTACAAACTAACTCTTGAAATATAAATTTATAATCTCCATATTTATTAATTTGAATACCTGTATTAAAATCTGAGTTTGATAAAAAAGTAGCCTCCCCTCCAGTTGATGGAGCGATATAAGTCCACAATCCAGAAGTAGCACCAGTATTCGAAGTCATTTTCAAAGTATCTGTAAATTTAAACAAACAAAATTTATTGTTAGCTCCAGTTAAATCATAAATCTTTGGGTTGGATGAATTATTTATAATTATAGTTCTTTTCATCGTATTACAACTAGTATAGGAAATTTCAGCCGTTCCAGCAATTAAACCCGTAACAGTACAAGAATTTGTAGTTGGATTTACATAGATAGATACATTCGAATTATTTACAGTCCAAGTACCACCAGCTGAAGAGTTTGTTAAAACAGTAGTTTCGTTTACACAAATTGAAGTGTCACCTGCGATTGGTGTATTAATTCCAGGAGGAGTTACATTAATCGTTGCAACTCCTGGAGAAGTTGGACAATTTGTATTAATTTGAGTTGCAGTAACATTATAAGTATGTATACCAAGTGTTGTAGGTGTAGCTCTAACAGTTACAGTATTTGTAGCATTAAGATCTGCAACATTTGGAGAAGATGTCCAATCATAACCACCACTTCCCCCTACACAAGTTAAATCAACATAATCACCTAAACAAATTTGTGATGTTGCTGGATTTATATATGTAGTTACAGCTAAACCTCCACCATCAGCAGGAGCTCCAATTACAAAATCACACTGATCACTATATGCACCGTCGAAAACTAAATAATAGGTTTGACCGACCGTTAAATTAGAAAAAGAAACATTTGTAACTCCATGAGTTATTCTAAGTGGACTCCAATAATAACTGTTCATAGCAACAGGATTTCCATCTCCACAAGAAGGAGCAGAAAATAAAAAAATCTGAATACCTTGCCCTTCTTGACTTGATGTCATCCAAATATTAAATGAAATAGTTGTTTTAGCAGCAGTGATTTTTAAATAAGCATCATTTTGTAATGATGTATTAGCAGGAAGAGAATTAACTAATTGTGTCCAACTTGTTGTAGGAGAATAACCTACAGTTGTACCTGCATATCCGTCTAAATTACAGATTAAAGGAGCATTAGTACAATCATCTGAAGCAGGAGTATTCGCTACAACGGTAGGTAAATCGGTTGGTGAAGTTACACATATTCCAAATGTCCCCATGTCACCCAAAATATTACTTACCCTTACCCAAACATAAGCACCAGGAGTGAGATTATTCTGAGCAATAATAGCCATATCATTCGTCCCTACACTTATATTAGTAGACTCATTACAATTTAATAAAGTTAATGTACCACTACAAGAAGAACCTGAATACAAACCTAAATCAACATCTGTCAAACTTCCAGCTTTTGTATCAATAATCAAAACTCCATTAGACGGTACTTTTATTTTAAACCAAACATCTGCATCTGCAATAACTGTAGTAGAATATTTTGAAAAAATATAAGAAGGGGTAGTTGTTAAAGTTGAACCATTATTATTATATGTTGAGTAATTACAACTTATATTTGGAAATAATTCGATAGCTCCACAAGGATCATCATTTACTGACTGAGAAAAGCCAAAAGAACTAACAAGAAAAATGAAATTCAAAAAAATGAAATTCATTTTGAAAAATCTATTTAAAATCATACTTTTTAAATTTTTGAATCAAATAAAATATTGGTGGTACTTTTAATTGTCAAATTGTTTTTTTCAATAAACAACTTGAATTCGCTCATAATTAAATTTTCAAATTCTTTTGAGTAAATAATATGATAAGACGTATCACTTTCATTATAAAAAGACTTCAATATTTTAGAGTTTTGACGAAAATGAATCAAGATCTTTTTGGCTTCAATAGTACTTAAAACAGATTCAAAATGAATAATCGTTTCAACTTCATTGCCTTCATTAATTTTACGGGAAAAATCAAAATCATTTTTACAACCTTTTTTCATTGTAAAAGAAGAAACTCCAATTAATAAAATTGGAAAAATCAAAAACATTGTTTTGAAATGTACTTTTAGTTTATTTTTCATTTAGTTATAATTTATGTGTTTTTTTGAACTTTATGATTCAATAAATCGCAAAACAAAACTTAGACGAAATTATTTATTTAAAAGTTGTACATCAATTTATTTTTTTATCACAAATATCAATTCTATAATTTATATTCCTAATTAATACGCTAAATTTGTACTTCAATTATAGAAAACAAAATCAAAGATGGAAACTACAGAGTTAAAAAAAATAGCATCACAAGTAAGAAGAGATATAGTAAGAATGGTATCTGCCGTTAGTTCTGGTCACCCAGGTGGATCACTTGGATGTGCTGATTTTTTAACAGTTCTTTATTTTGAGTCAATGAATCATAATGCATCTAATTTTTCGATGGATGCGATAAATGAAGATGTCTTTTATCTTTCAAATGGACATATTTCTCCTGTTTTTTATAGTGTATTGGCGCGTTCTGGTTATTTCCCTGTTCCAGAATTAGCAACTTTCAGAAAAATTTCTTCTCGTTTACAAGGTCACCCTGCGACTGATAAAAAATTACCAGGTGTTAGAATGGCTTCGGGATCTTTAGGTCAAGGTTTATCAAACGCGTTAGGAACTTGTCAAGCTAAAAAGTTAAATAACGATAAATCAATTGTTTATACACTTCACGGTGATGGTGAATTACAAGAAGGTCAGATTTGGGAGGCTGCTATGTATGCCGCTGCTAATAAGGTAGATAACCTTATCGCTACTATTGATTACAATGGTCGTCAAATTGATGGAGATACAGATCAGGTTCTTTCTTTAGGTAACCTTGGACAAAAATGGCAAGCTTTTGGATGGGAAGTTTTAGAAATGGATGGTCATAACATTGATGAAATCAAATCAACAATGGTAAAAGCGAAATCTATGACTGGAAACGGAAAACCAATTGTAATCATTATGAAAACTGAAATGGGACAAGGTGTAGACTATATGATGGGTACACATAAATGGCATGGATCTGCTCCTAATGCGGAACAATTAGAAAGTGCATTGAATCAATTGGAAGAAACTTTAGGTGACTACTAATTGAAAAAAATACTTTTCATAGCGCTCTTTTTTGTAAGTTCAATTTCTTTTGGACAGGAAGTAACGCGCATCTTGTTTATTTTGGATGCTTCTAATAGTATGAATGCTAGATGGACAACAGAACAAACTAGAATTCAAGCTGCAAAAGAATTATTAGCGCAAGCTGTAGACAGTTTAGTAGGTACTCCAAATTTAGAAATCGCATTACGTGTTTATGGTCATCAATCTCCTGTTACAGCAACTTTTCAAGATTGTAACGATACAAAATTAGAGGTACCTTTCGGAAAAGACAATTACAATACGATTAAATACAGAATTAAATCAATAGAAGCTAAAGGAACAACTCCGATTGCACGTTCTTTAGAAGCTGCTGCAGGCGATTTTCCAGATGCTACAACACGAAATGTAATTATCTTAATAACAGATGGTTTAGAAGCGTGTGATAACGACCCTTGTATTATAGCTCAAAAATTAAAAGACAAAGGAGTTAAGGTTACTCCTTTCGTTATTGGTTTAGGAATGGATTTATCTTATTTAGATAAATTTAATTGTATCGGTACTTATTCTGAAGCTGAAACTAAAGATGCTTTTAAAAGTGTACTTGGAAATGTAATTAACAAAGCACTTGTAAATACAACTGTTCAAATTAATTTAAATGACATCACTAAAAACCCAAAAGAAACGGATGTCACCCTGTTTTTATATGAAGCTGGAACGAAAAAATTAAAATATACATTTACTCATACAATTAATCGCTTTGGATATCCAGATACTGTTATAATGGATCCAAAATACAAATACGATTTAGTAGTAAATACTCTTCCGAAGGTTGAAAAGAATAACATTTCAATTTTAAGAAACATACACAATACAATTGTTGTTGACGCACCTCAAGGATATATTAATGTTCGTTTTACAAACGCAAGTAAACCGTATCAAATTGAATCTCGCATAATGCAAGAAACCTCTACTGCAACCTTAAATGTTCAACACATGAACACTCCTGATAAGTATCTCATCGGTAAATATAAAGTAGAAGTTTTAACACTGCCTAGATTCTATAAAACGGTTGAAGTAACTCAAAGCAGCATGGTCAGTATAGATGTGGAAGCACCTGGTTTTTTTAATTATAAATTAGGAAATCTAATTGTAGGCCAAATTTTCGTAAAAAAAGAAGACGGAACGAATGAATGGGTTTGTAATATTGATCAAAATGCTAAATCTGGTCAATGGCAATTACAACCTGGAAATTATCTTTTAGTGTATCGTCAACGAAATTTAAAATCAACAGCTAATACCCTTCAAAAAGAATTTAGAATTAACTCAAACAAAACAACGTCTATAAACTTATAATAAATATATCATGATTGACATTGAAGTAACAGGAAACAAAGATACTCGCTCTGGTTTTGGGGAGGGATTATTAGAATTAGCAAAAACAAATGAAAATGTAGTTGCTTTATGTGCAGATTTAATTGGATCTTTAAAAATGGATGCTTTTAAAGCACATGCTCCTGAACGTTTTTTTCAAACTGGTATTGCTGAAGCTAATATGATTGGGATGGCTGCTGGTATGACAGTTGGAGGTAAAATTCCTTTTACTGGAACTTTTGCCGTATTTTCTACAGGTCGTGTATATGATCAAATTCGTCAATCTGTTGCTTATTCTAAAAAGAATGTGAAAATCTGTGCTTCTCATGCTGGATTAACATTGGGTGAAGATGGCGCTACTCATCAGATTCTTGAAGATATCGGAATGATGAAAATGCTTCCTAATATGACGGTTATTGTTCCTTGTGATTTCAATCAAACTAAACAAGCGACAATCGCAATTGCTGAACACGTAGGTCCAGTTTATTTACGTTTCGGAAGACCGGTTATGCCTATTTTCATCAAAGAAGATGCAAAATTTGAAATTGGAAAAGCAGATGTTTTAATCGAAGGTACAGATGTAACTATCATTGCTTGTGGACATTTAGTATGGAAATCAATTGAAGCGGCTCGTATTTTAGAAGCGCAAGGCGTATCAGTTGAATTAATAAATATGCATACGATTAAACCTTTGGATGTTCAGGCAGTCTTAAAGTCAGTTGAAAAAACAAAATGCGTTGTTACCGCTGAAGAACACATGATCAATGGTGGTTTAGGTGACTCAATTGCTCAAGTTTTAATTCAACATGCATTGGTGCCACAAGAATTCGTAGGTGTAAAAGATACATTTGGAGAAAGTGGAGAGCCAATGGCATTAATGACAAAATATGGCATTGATACACAAAACGTTGTAGATGCTGCTTTAAAAGTAATTAAACGAAAATAAAAATATGGTAAAACACCCTGACGATAACGAAATTTATAAATTGTTAAGTCAGGGTGCTGTTTTTACCGAGCGTGCTTTCAACCTAATTGTTCAGAAATACGGAAAACAACTTTACTGGCAAATTAGACGTATCACCAAAAATCACGAGCAAACAAACGATATACTTCAAAATGTGTTTGTAAAAGTTTGGCTCAATCTAGAAGGATTCAAACAACAATCTACTCTTTATTCATGGATGTATCGAATCGCAAGAAACGAAACCATCACTTTTTTAGAAAAAGAAAAAAGAAATTCAAGTGTTGACTTGGATGACTCTGTTGTAGAAATTATAGCGGGGCATGCCGCTCTAGATACGCATACTTCAGATGAAATAAGTGCTTTATTAATGGAAGCAATCGAACAATTACCTGAAAAACAAAGTCAGGTATTTCAGCTTAAATATTTCGAAGATTTAAAATACAGTGAGATGTCTAAACAATTAGGCACTAGTGAAGGTGGTTTAAAAGCGAATTACTTTCATGCTGTACAAAAAATTCAAGAATATATTTTAAGTAAATTAAACCATTGAACATTTTTGAAGTCAAACAAATAGAATGGAAAAAGAAAAAAACATAGTTGATTTTTTAAAACCTCGAGAAAGAGAGTCTTTAGACAATGCTTATTTTGACAATTTAGCAGCCTTTATCGTTTCCGCTCATCCAAAAGTCGAGACTAAAAAAATCATTCCTCTCTATAAGAAAACCACTTTTTGGATTTCGAGTATTGCTGCGGTTTTCATCGGTTTGATTGCTTTAAAAACGTTTACTTCACCTTCAGAAAAAACATATAATTTTAATTCTGTATCTAATTCAGAATTAATGGCTTATGTAGAAGATAATATAGATGAATTTGATCAAGACTTATTAGTAAAATACATCTCTGTTGAATCACCAACAAAAATGAAAGAGAAAGAATTGATTGAACAAAATATAACTACTGAAAAGGTTAAAGTAAATTCTATACCAAAAAAAGTTCTGTTTGACGATTTACAAAAAGAAGAAATATTAAACTACCTTGATTCAGAAGAATTAAGTATTGATGATTTAGAACCAGAAATATAAACGGATATATATGACGACACTTTACTCAAACTCGATAAATATGAAAAGTAATTTCATTCAAAAAAAGTTAAAATTTATTTTTATACTTTTTTCAATATTCTCATTTTCAATTAGTTCTTTTGCACAAGAAGACGAAGATGGTGACACAACAAAACATGAAAAAGTGCAACAATTAAAAATTGCATACATAACGAGTGAATTAAATCTTTCTTCCGCTGAAGCTGAAAAATTTTGGCCTATTTATAACGAAATGAATAGCAAATTAAAATCAACTAGAAAAGAGAAAAAGAAAATCATTCAAGAATTAAACGAGAAATCAGAACTATTAAAGGATGAGGATATTAAAAAGAAATTAAATTCAATT
>CAMDMY010000067.1 GCA_945902775.1 Chryseobacterium gleum
AAAGCTGTAATTTCAAATCAGAAATTGATGAATGCTGTTAATGAAGAAGTTAAGCGCTTAAATTTGAAATATAAATTTTAGTGAAATCAAAAAAGCCTATTTTAATTGTAATAGCTGGTCCTAATGGTTCAGGAAAAACTTCAATCACCTCAAAAATTCTTAAACACGAGTGGATTGAAAATTGTGAGTATGTCAATCCCGATAATATTGCGAATGAAATGTTTGGAGATTGGAATTCTCGAGAAGCAATATTGCAAGCAGCTCAATACTCACAAAATTTAAGAGAAGAATGTATTTTAAATAAGAAAAGTTTAATTTTCGAAACTGTTCTTTCAGCAGAAGATAAAATTGATTTTATTTTTCGTGCTAGAAAAGAAGGGTTTTTCATTCGAGTTTTTTTTGTAGGAACCGATAATCCTAAAATAAATGCCTCTCGTATTGTTCAAAGAGTTATTGAAGGTGGACATGATGTGCCAATTTCAAAAATAATTTCAAGGTATAGTAAATCAATTGCTAATTGTGCTATAATTTCTAAAATAGTTGATAGAATGTACGTTTATGATAATTCTCTAGAATATAAAAATCCTAAATTATTATTTAGATCCGTTAATGGAAAAATTAAAAAGAAATATCATAATTTACATGAATGGTCAAATTCAATTTTTGAAAATTTAGTCCATTAAAACCATCTTTTAATAATTAAGTGAATTACTTCGTCCAAATCTTATCAGTAGAAACTCCATTACAACTATTACATTGACCAGAAGTAACAGGAGAAGACATATGTTTAGAAATGGTTTTACCTACTAAAACAGGGTAAAGTCCTGAACCAAAATCGATTGCTTCTGTCGTGTAGAAATTTCCTAAAGCATCAACTTGAACTGTGTATTTAAGATTACTTCCTTTTGAATCAGTATACAATTGCACCGTCGTGTTAGGATTTGTTTTAGAAAGTAAAGTATCATAAACAGTGCCAGCCACTTGAAACCATCCTTTACCATCACCTCCACTTTTGTGGCAACTCATGCAGTTTTGCCCCATATTGTGACTCTCGCTTTCGTTGTAGGAACTTATATTTGTTTCAGATTTATTTTTCTTACACGATTGAAAAGAAAAGAAAGCGATTGCTAATAATAGATAAGCTGGTTTTAAAGTGATACATTTCATATTGTGAATTTTAAGTTCTAACGTAAATTAGAAGTATGTATTGTTCTATAGTTGCTATGCTTTATAATTTAACTTGCTGAATCAACTCTTCTTTTGTTAAATACCCCAATTTAGTAGCATTTAATTTTCCAGCTTTATAAAATTGTAACGTTGGTAAACCTTCTACTTTCATTTCTTGAGCAAGCGTAGGGTTTTTATCAACGTCAATTTTAATAACTAACACTTCATTCGCCATTTCTTTAGAAATTTCATCTAAATGAGGTCTCATTTTTTTACACGGAGGACACCATTCAGCATAGAAATCAACGATAATAGCTTTGTCAGATACAATTAATTTATCAAATTCAGCTTTCGACATTCCTTCAGGTTTTGCGGCAACAGATGCGTCTTTTGTTTCAGCTAAACCAGAACTTCTCCAAGCCATCATTCCGCCATTTAATTCGTAGACTTCTTTGAATCCTATTTCTTTCATTCTTGAAGCTGCGGATGCACTTCTTCCGCCTCCCAAACAATATACAAATACCGGTTTAGTTTTGTCAACTTTCGCAATTTGAGAATCAAATGAAGAACCGTTCCAATCGATATTTATAGCATTTTTAATATGACCTTCCGAAAATTCTTGAGGTGTCCTAACATCCACTATATTTCCTTCAGGTAAAGATTCAATTTTCTTATTGAAATCAACTGCTGATAAATTTGTATTAGAAGGTTGACTATTCGTACAACTTGTAAAAAGTACTGATAAGAATAGAAATGAGATAGAAATTATTTTTTGCATTTTTTAGTTTTTAGTTTTTGTCTTCTTCCCCAAATCGAGTAAAGAAATTCATCCAAATTATTCGAGATAATCGAAATGTAGGTGTCATTAATAGAACGATTGAAGTCACAAGAAAAATTAAGTAAGGGATTGCATCAACATGAACAAAAAAAGCATTAATTCCCCATGTAGTTACAAACCAAGCAACCATTAACGCGTAACTTACATACATTGCTCCATAAAAGAATCCTGGTTCTTTCTCATATCTTAAATTACAGTGACTGCATTTTTCGTGAAGCTTGTCGAACTTTTTCAAATCAAAAGCATTCGTCGTGATAAATACATCGCCTTGATGGCATCTTGGACATTTATTTTTAGAAACAGAATAAAGAATTTTACTTAACATATCCTTATTTTTTTTTATCGTTTTTATCTTTCTAAAATTAATCTTTTCTTTCATTAATCTATAGAAGTTTTTAAAACTACTTTTGATTGATTTTAACCATTGAGTTTATAGAGTTTTTCTCAGAGTCTGGCAGAGTTTTTTTAATTGTTATACTTTTGGTGTGTTGTGTTTATTTGTTGGGATTGCGCAACTATTTCCACAACAACCTGTGTTGGTTACGGATTGAAAAAGTAAGAAAAAGGCCAGTAATCCTGCAATTGGGTCTTTGTGAATGATTGCTTGGTATGTGATAATCAGTCCCAATACCAATCGAATTGTTCTATTTAATCCCCAATTTGTTAAAAATATATTTTTCATTTTTTCCTACTTTACCTCAATCTTTATCTTAACCTCAACTTCGACAGGCTTAGTTTTCGTTTAACATGTTTTATACTATCAAATTTTATTTCTCAAGCCATACCATCCGCCACCATTGTGAACGTTTGTATAGCCATTTGCTTTTAGAAGTTGTTTTGCAGATGCACTTCTCATACCTGAAGCACAACACGTTATGATAGGAGCGTTTTTGTCTTTTAATTTTCCAAGATTGTTTTTTAATTGATCCAAAGGAATATTAATTGATTTACCAATCGCTCCACTTGCGTATTCACCTTTTGTTCTAACATCTACAATGATTCCTCCTTGTTGAAGTAATTCAGTATAATTTACTTTTGGTCCGATGCCAAAAAGTTTTTTTAATGTACCAATCATTTTTAAGCGTTTTGAGATTGTAAATAATTCACATCTAACCAAGAACCTCCATTACAACATTCAATGCCTTGAGATGCTAGGTAGTTATGAGCTTGACCACTTCTGTTTCCTGATGCGCAACAAAGTACGATTGGTGCTTCTAGGTTTTTAATTTCTTCGAATCGCTCAACTACTTCCTGTAATGGAATATTGATAGATCCAACTACATTTCCACCTCTAAATTCTTCTGGAGTTCTAACATCAACTACAGTTCCTTGTTTTTCTTTGATAATTTGTTCTACGTTCATCTTTTTTAGTTTTTAATTTATAAATTATTTATTTTTCCGATCATACAACTTGTGTAACTTTTGAGTTGTAGTAATAATCCATTTTTTTCAGTTGCTTCAGGATATCCCAAAGAGTGTAATTTGTGAATGATGACATCTCTTTCAATATTTTCGTAAGAAAGGTCAACAGAATCAGTTTCAGGATCAACAATTACATTTTGGACACCTTCTAATTTTTCTAATTCTTTTTTAATTGTTGTAGCACAACCACTACATTTTAAATTGGCGATAATGATTTTTTCAGTTGTCATGATTTTTAGTTTAAACTTCGCTAACGCTTGTTAATATCATTAATATTTCGATTAATTTTTATTTTTTTTGAAAGTTGCTAAATAATAAACCTCCCATAAATGAACCGTAAAGTGAACTGTTTAGAGGTTTTGAAGAAATAGCACATGTTCCACTTGCGCATCCTACAAAATAGTAGTAGGCATAACCACCAATCGCTCCTATAACAGCTCCGATTAGTATGAGTTTGTGTTTTAAAATGAAGTTCATCATTAATCTTTTTTCTTACAAGTTGAGATACCAAAAGGTAGATAAAGAGGACAGAAACTAATAAGACTAGTTAAGATGAATATTCCTGCCAAACTTAATAGTACAATAGCAGTAGTTCCTGAAATATAATTTGCTTTATAAAGCAGTGCTATAATTACTGCTATTCCAATTCTAACACCTTTATCTATATTTCCAATATTCTTTTTCATTCTCCTTAATTTTTAGTGCTTGTAATTAATTTACATTACAAAGGTGAGAATGAAATAATGGTTATACAGCAACAAATGTTACATAAGAATGTGATTTAAATCATTTTATCTTAAGTAATTGATTTACAATGCATTAAATTAGTGTTATTTTGTTTCTTCCTAGAGTTACTAGTCCTTCGTCTTCCATTTGTTTAAGAAGTCTAGATACTACTACTCTAGCAGTCCCTAGTTCATTTGCAATCTGTTCGTGTGTAAGATGTAATTCGTTTGATTTTGTTAGCTCACATTTCTTTTTAATGAAACTTAAAATTCGTTCATCCATTTTTTTGAATGCAACTTCGTTAACTACTTCCAATAATTCTTCGAATCGTTTGTGGTAAAGTCTAAAAATATAATTTAGCCATTCAGGATATTCTCTTATAAGCAAGGTTACTTTTTCAATCGGAATAAATAATATTTCAGTTTCTTCTTCAGCAACAGCTTTTATTTTACTAGTATCTTGATGTAAGCCTCCTAAAAAGGACATTATACAACTTTCACCAGAACTAATGTAATACAACAAGATTTCTCGACCATCATCGTCCGTTCTTAAAACTCGAATGCTTCCAGATGTAACAATTGGAATAGAATTTATATAAGCGTTTTCTCTTAAAATAACATCTCCTTCAGCAAATCTTTTTGAAATACCATATTCAGCAAGCTTTTCTCTGATTTCAGGAGTAGATTTGAATTCCGCTAAATTTTCTAATTCCATTTTTAAAGTTAATTTGTGAGTATTTTACCAAGTGTCATTAAGCCAGTCATTAAAATTAAGAATAATACCAATGATTTGAATTGTTCTTGAGAAACTTTTGTAAGAATTTTTTTCCCGACGAATGTACCTATAAAACTAACGACGAATAGAATGGGTATTAAATACAAATCGTGCTTGTGAACATAACCATTTGATAAATATACAACAGCTCTGCTTGAGTCAATGCCTAAATCGATAATAGCGGAAGTAGCAATAAATATTTCAGTTTTTAAATTGAAAGCAGCCATTGTGATTCCTCTAATTGCTCCACCAGTTCCAAATAATCCGGCTGTTATTCCAGATAATACACCTCCGATGATTGAGTTTTTAACGGTTGGTTTAACTTCTAATTGTTTGAAAATAAAAAAGGATAAACTTATTATAATTAAAAATGCAGCAAGGAATCCCTCTAAAAATTTTACTTCAACGAATTTACTTAGGTAGGCTCCAATAATAACAAAAATAACTGCTGGAACTCCAATAGTTAAAACCAATTTTTTATCGAATCCATTTTTGAAAAGTAAAATTTTAGAAACATTACTAGAAACGTGAAAAAGTGCAGTGATACCTAAAACGGATTGGAAATCTAAAAAATAACCTGCAATCGGAATGAAAAACAAGGAAGAACCGAAGCCACCAAGAGTTCCTAGAATTTCGGCTAGCAAAGAAAGTAGAATGAAATAGTGAATGTTTTCCAAGATGAATTTTATTTAAGTAAAGGTATTACTATTGGAAGAATTAAAATTCAATTGTTTAAATGTATTTTTTTTATTTCGATATTTTTTGAAAATAAGGGGTAAATTAGCTAATAAATTGAAACTGAGATGACAAAAGTAATATCTTTCATAAGTAGAAAAGGAGGAACGGGGAAGACAACTAACGCGATTAATTTGGCGACAATGTTGGATAGTATTGGAAACAAAGTTTTATTGATTGAAACGGATACAAATTACACCTTAAATACGATTCGAAAAATGGAGCTTTTTAAAACAGGAGCGAAAGAAGACCAACTTTTCTCTATTTTAGCTTCTGTTGATGAAAAAATTTCAGAAGAATTAGAAGCATTAAAAAAGAAAAAATACGATTATATTATCTTAGATACAGCAGGAAAAACTACAGATAATAGCATAAAGAAAATTTGTGTAGCATCTGATTTAGTGATAGTTCCAACTAGTTTATCTCAAAATGATTTATTGGTTACATTTCAAACAATTGAAGATTTAAAACCTGCAAAAGAATTAAATAAAAAATTAAAAATTGCAGTTCTTCCAAATCGTATAAATGGTTTAACGAAAACAAAATCGATTTTAAACACACTTGCTCAATTAGATGCGATCATTTTTGAAAATTATGTGCCTACAAAAAATATTTTTTCACAATCTAGTACAATTATTCCAGAAAAAGAGTATCTTACGATTACGAAAGAAATAGTAACCTTATTAGAAAAATAATCAAATGGCAAAAAAAGCAAATACATTAAACGATTTAACATCTTTCTTAAAGTCAGATTCTATTATAGGTTCAACTGAATTTGTTTCAGAAGTAGAGCAAGATTTTTTTACAAAAAAACCGTTAACATTAGTAGATGTTCATGCGGAAGTATTAGATGAAGTAGTTCCTTTGACAAAAGAGAAGAAGATTGTAACAACTGATAAATCAAAAAAATGGACATTAGAAGAATTGCAAAATGCACTTTCAACTTATGCTAAAGAAAACAATGTTTCCGTGGACGAAGTGGTTTCTAAATTAACTACTAATCAACATACACAAACAGAAGTAAATCCATTTTTGGCTTATTTTAATTGGACGATTGATTTACAAGTAAATTATTTTCAATTTTTATTAGATTTCCAAAGAAGAATCATGAAAAACTAATACTAATTAGTTTTTTACTTCAGGATTCAATATTTTATAGGGGAGTGGAATGTTTTCACAATATTCAATTTTCACATCGAAAGGTTGATTTAATTTCAATTCGGATAAATTTAATTCGAACAGTTCGGATTTTAAATTCGAAGAAATAACCTGGTTATTAAGGCTAATCTTCTTGATTTTATCTTTTTCTATTTGAAAAAATAAGTTCTTTCCTTGATATTCACCACGAATGTTAGTAAAGGTTATTTTACATTCTTTTTCAGAGGTTTGTGATATTCCATATTGAAGCCAAAGGCAAGAAATTAAAGCAAATAAAAGTTGAGTAATTTTCATAATCTTTATTTTTAATTAAGCACAATAGCACAAACAAAAATTCTCTACTGGTTGAGCTAATGCAGAAATATTTAAATTGTCGGAAGCATCTGATAAGTCCATCACCGTTCCGTTTTTAAGTAATAAGTTGATGTTTTCTTTGTTTTGATTATATGCGTTATTTGTTAAAATTTCTGAATAAACAAAATAATCTGCTTCTTCATCTGTAATCCCAAAACGATCTTTTGCAATTTCTTTTTCTTTTTTAATTCGTTCTTCTGAAAAAGGAGCTTTCGCAATTTCTATTTTAAGTAATTTTCTATTTACTAATCGTTTAGAAAGGATGGAGAGCACTTTGTCATCAGCGTGTTGCCATACTTTTATGGCTCCTAAAATATCATAATCGTCTAGTAAAGCAAAAGTATCTAGAACTTCAGGATTGTTTTTAAAGTCTTCTAACTGAATATCTTTAGAGAGGAAATAGAGTAAAGCTGGACTTGCAAATAATTGCTCTCCTTTTAAAACCAATTGTTTCGCTCTTCTTAAAATATGTATTAACATAAATTCTCCAGCAACAACAGTTTTATGAAGATAAACTTGCCAATACATCAAACGTCGAGCAACAATGAATTTTTCTACAGAATAAATCCCTTTTTCTTCTAAAACAAGATTTCCTTCGTGAACATTTAACATTTCTATAATTCGCTCACTACCAATAATTCCTTCACTTACTCCAGTATAAAAACTGTCTCTATTTAGATAATCCAAACGATCCATATCTAATTGACTAGAAACCAATTGGTGTAAAAATGGTTTGTGATATGTGTTTTGAAAAATAAGTAAGGCTAAATCTAATTCACCATCAAATTCTGTACTTAATCGTTGAATAAAAAAGCTAGAAATATCCTCGTGACTAACACCATTTACAATGTCATATTCTAAAGCATGACTGAAAGGCCCGTGTCCAATATCGTGTAATAAAATTGCAATAAGAACAGCTCTTTCTTCTTCAGGAGTAATTTCGTGCCCTTTTCGTCTAATCGTTGAAATCGCATTCGCCATTAAGTGCATTGCTCCTAAAACATGATGAAAACGTGTGTGAAGAGCACCTGGGTAGACCAAACTAGTCGTACCTAATTGAGCAATTCTTCGAAGTCGCTGAAAAAATGGGTGTTCAATTAAATCGAAAATAAATTCATCAGGAATTGAAATAAAACCATAGATTGGATCGTTAAAGATTTTCTTCTTATTATTTCTTGTTAAATTTGGACGAGAATGCATAATTACTTATAGTTAAATAGGGAGTCTAAAAATTAGATTTTTTTGAATTAACTACAAAAAAAGTAACAATTAGGATTCCTAACGTAAAATTAAATAATATAAAGCACATGCAAGTCAAAATACTTTGGGCAGACGATGAAATTGATCTTTTGAAACCACATATTCTATTTTTAGAATCAAAAGGTTATTCAGTTGATACAGTTAATAATGGTGCTGATGCAGTTGAAAAAAGCAGTGAGAATAATTACGATATTGTATTTTTAGATGAAAATATGCCGGGTATTTCTGGGTTAGAAGCCTTGGTTCAAATAAAAGAAGAAAAACCGTTTGTTCCGATTGTTATGATCACGAAAAGTGAAGAAGAATCAATCATGGAAGAGGCCATTGGTAGCAAAATTGCTGATTATTTAATAAAACCTGTCAATCCAAATCAGATTCTTTTGACAATCAAAAAGAATTTAGATCAAAGTAAATTGGTTTCTCAAAAGACAAATTCAAATTACCAACAAGAATTCCGTCAATTAGGAATGGCATTGAATAATCGAATGGATGCGGATGAATGGGTTGAATTGTTTAAGAAACTCGTTTTTTGGGAATTAGAGTTGGAAAAAATTGAAGATTCAGGAATGAGAGAAATCTTGAATATGCAGAAAAAAGAAGCTAATGCATTGTTCTCCCGTTTTATTGAAGATAATTATGAAGATTGGTTGAATGGAACGGAAGAGTCTCCTCAAATGATTCATACCATTATTAAAAACAGAGTTGCTCCTAAATTAAACGGAGAAAAAGTGGCGATGGTTGTCATCGATAATTTACGATATGATCAATGGGAAATGTTGAAACCCATTTTTTTAAAATATTTTACGATTGAAGAAGATGATATTATTTTTTCAATTCTTCCAACGGCGACTCATTATGCCAGAAATGCACTTTTTGCAGGTTTAATGCCTTCTGAAATTCAGAAATTATATCCAAAATTATGGGTGTCTGAAGATGAAGAGGGAGGTAAAAATATGTTTGAAAAGGAATTGTTAGAAACCAATTTAAAGCGCTTAGGTAAAAATATTAAATGGTCTTACAACAAGATTACTAATTATGAAGCAGGTAAGAAATTAGTTGATACCTTTAATGAATTGAAAGAAAATGATTTGAATGTTATTGTCTATAATTTCGTAGATATGCTTTCTCATGCACGTTCAGAAATGAAAGTAATCAAAGAATTAGCTGATGATGAAGCAGCTTATCGTTCGTTGACGGTTTCTTGGTTTGAGCATTCACCACTTCAAGATATTATCAAAAAAATAGCCGATTCTAAAGCAAAATTGATTATCACAACAGATCACGGAACAATAAAAGTTTCGAATCCTATTAAAATAATTGGACAAAGAGAATTGAACTCTAATTTGCGTTACAAAGCGGGTAGAGGTATGTCTTATAAAGAAAAAGAAGTATTTGTTGTGAAAAATCCGCAAGATGCTTTTTTACCGAAAGGACAAATGTCTTCTGAATTTGTATTTGCAAAGGAAAATGACTTTTTTGTGTATCAAAATAATTTTAATCATTTCGTTAATCATTACGGAGATACTTTTCAGCACGGAGGGATTTCGCTTGAAGAAATCCTTATTCCTTTCGTCGTATTAAAAGCGAAATAATTTTCAAAAGTTAGTTTTGATTAAAAAATAATCTTAAATTAGATTATAATTTAATCTTAATTAATCTAAATGGAACATTTAAAAGAAGAAAATCAAGCTGTTTATTTATATGTACAAATAGCTGAAGCAATTTCAAAAGGAAGATCTCAAGTAGTAAATACTGCAAATTTAGTAATGGTTCATACTTATTATGAAATAGGTAGGATGATTGTTAAAGATGAACAAGGAGGAGCAAAACGCGCTTCTTATGGTAAAAATGTATTGAAAATACTTTCAAATAAATTAGTAGAAGAATTTGGGAAAGGTTTTTCTATTCAGAATTTACGGAATATGCGTAAATTTTATTTAGTCTATTCTCCAGTCAAAATTCAAAAACGACAGAGGCCCTCTGTCGTTTTTCAAAGTTCTGATAATAAGTATATTAACACTAGTAAATCGAATAATTTAAAAAAAGATTTATTTAAATTAAGTTGGTCTCATTACCTTATTTTGATGCGTATAGAACTGAATGAAGAGAGACAGTTTTATGAAATTGAAGCAATAAGTCAAAATTGGTCTGAAGCACAATTAAAGAGGCAATTCAATGCTAGTTTATATGAAAGATTAGTTTTAAGTCGTGATAAAGAGGAGGTTTTTAAATTATCATCAGAAGGAAATGTCATTATTCGTCCACAAGACATATTAAAAAATCCATTGACCTTAGATTTTCTAGGTTTGGAGGATAAATTCTCCTATAATGAATCGGATATAGAAGAAGCTGTAATTTCTAAATTACAAGATTTTTTGTTAGAATTAGGAAAAGGGTTTTTATTTGAATCTAGACAAAAACGTTTTACTTTTGATGAAAAATATTTTTATGTTGATTTAGTGTTTTACAACAGATTGTTACAGTGTTATGTTTTAATCGATTTAAAGACAGAAGAATTGATGCATCAAGATTTAGGACAAATGCAAATGTATGTAAATTATTACGATCGCTATGTTAAGTTGGAATATGAAAAACCAACAATTGGAATTTTATTGTGTAAAAAGAAAAGTGATGCATTAGTTGAGTTAACTTTACCGACAGAAGCTAATATATATGCTTCAGAATATAGTTTGTATTTACCTGAAAAACAGCTTTTAAAACAAAAGATGGAGGAGTGGGTAAATGAGTTTGAAATGAGAATATAAACCAATGACAATAGAAGTAAAATCAGTAGAAGATTTGCCTTCAGCGGCGAAATTTTTTTTAGAAGAAACAGATAATCGAAAAGTATTTGCTTTTGAAGGACAAATGGGAGCAGGCAAAACAACCTTTATTGTTTCACTTTTAAAAGCAATGGGAGTTGAGGATATTGAAGGTTCACCAACTTATTCATTAGTAAATACATATGATAGTGTCGCTTTTGGAAGAATTAATCATTTTGATTTATATCGATTAAATTCGGAAGAAGAAGCTTTTGATATAGGGATAGAGGAGATGTTGTATTGTGGAGACTATTGTTTTATAGAATGGCCGAGCAAAATTGAAAATCTTTTACCTGAAAATACAATTTGGGTTCGAATTTCAGTCAATGAGTCGAATGAAAGAATTATTTCTGTAGAAATTGAATAAATTTGTGAATCAGTAAATATAGATATGGTTAAAAAAGCGATAGTTATTGGGTCAGGAATTGCAGGTTTAGCTGTGGCTTTAAGATTGAAAAAGAAAGGGTTCGATGTTACTGTTTTTGAATCAAATAGTTATCCTGGAGGTAAGATTTCCAATTTAGAAATGGAAGGTTTTAGGTTTGATACTGGTCCCTCTTTGTTTACTTTGCCTAATCTTATCGATGAAATTTTCCAACTTTTTGATGAAAATCCAATCGATCATTTTAATTATACTAGAAGAGATTCCATCTGTAATTATTTTTGGGAAGATGGGACTCGTTTTGTTGTTTCAGCAGATAAAAATACATTTGTTACTGATCTTGTTAATACATTTCAAGTTAGTAAAGATTCGATTGAGAACTATTTAACTAGAAATGAGGAAAAGTATAATTTAACTTCTGGAATATTTCTAGAAAAGTCATTACACAAATTAAAGACCTATTTGTCTTTTTCAACTTTAAAAGCATTCGCATTATCTTATAAATTGGATATTAATCAATCTTTAAATGAGACAAATAAAGTCCATTTTAAGGATGAGAAATTAGTACAACTATTTAATCGATATGCAACTTATAATGGTTCTTCACCCTATAAAACACCAGGGATAATGTCTATGATTCCACATTTGGAAATGAATTTAGGTACTTATTTACCCAAAGGAGGAATGAAAGAAATTTCAGGAAGCCTTTTTGAATTAGCGAAAGAAAAAGGCATTCATTTTAAATTCAATGAAGAAGTTCAGAAAATACAAATTGAAAATAAAAAAGCGAAAGGGGTTGTAAGTAAAGGTGTTGAATATCAATCGGATATAGTGGTTTCAAATTCTGATATTTTCACGAGTTATTCCAGTTTATTGAAAGATGACTTACCACCTAAAAAAATAATTAAGCAAGAGCGATCAAGTTCAGCAATTATATTTTATTGGGGAATTCAAAAATCATTTCCTGAATTGGATTTACATAATATTTTCTTCAGTGAAAATTATGAGAAAGAGTTTGACCAAATTTTCAATCAACAATCCATTCCTGATGATCCGACTGTTTATGTTAATATTACAAGCAAGGTTGAGATGAAAGATGCTCCAGATGGTTGTGAAAATTGGTTTGTAATGATAAATACTTCGGCTAATTTTAATCAAGATTGGGATGAATTAATTAAAATTTCAAAAAAGAATATTATTGCTAAAATTAATTCAATTCTGAATACTGATATTGAGAAATACATAGTATGTGAATCCATTTTAGATCCTCGAACTATAGAATCAAAAACGAAATCGCATCGCGGTTCACTATATGGAGCTTCAAGTAATTCAAAATTTTCAGCTTTTTTAAGGCATCCAAATTTCTCAAGTAAAATTGAGGGTTTGTATTTTTGTGGTGGATCTGTTCATCCTGGAGGAGGTATTCCTTTGTGTTTGCTTTCGGCTAAAATTGTTGCTGATTTGGTAGATTAAATCATCGTTTTTGATGAGTTAGTAAAATAGTATAAAAAAAGATCGTGTGAATAAATTAAGTGAGTGTCCAATATGTAGCAGTGAAAATTTAAAATCAATCATTTCTACTAATGCACAGATGCATGTGAGAGGTGAAATTTTTAATTTTGATACATGTGGAAATTGTAGTTTGGTATTTCTAAATCCCCGAGTTGATTTAGATAAAATTGATACTTATTATACTCAAAATTATTTGCCTTATAGAGGTTCAAATGCTTGGGGAAAGTATCAGATGATGGTGGATAAAAGTCAAAAAAAATTAGATAAGAAAAGAGTTGATTTAGTTTCTAATTACATATCTATCAATCAAAAAACAACGATTTTGGATATAGGATGTGGTAAGCCTACTTTTTTGGCCGAATTTTCTTCTATATACTCCTCTAATTGCGTAGGTATTGATTTTTCAGATAAAGGTTGGAGGAATGAAATTTCACAATTTGATAATTTGAAATTGGAAGTGACTGAGTTAGAAAATTTCAATTTAGAAAAATCACCAGATGTTATTACAATGTGGCATTATTTAGAACATGATTATGCACCCAAAGAAACATTAAAAAAAATAAAATCAATTATAGCTCCAAAAGGACTTGTAATAATTGAGGTTCCCAATTTTGAGTCAGAAGGCAGGAAGAAGTTTGGCGCTAATTGGGCAGGTTACCATACCCCTAGACATACTTTTTTATTTTCACCTAAAACAATAAAGCAACTACTTAAAGATGAAGGTTTTTCTATTGTTGATTTAAAAATCAATGGAACGTTAGATCCTTATAATTTATACTGGATGAGTCTAATGGAGAAAAAGAACATCGATTGGTCTAAAAATATGGAGGGTGAATTTTGGGGATATGTAAGAGGAATGCTACTATTTAGAATTAAACAATTTTTTAATAGAAAGAAATCTTTTGGTGTAATGACAATTATAGCACAGGCGAATTAAAATTCCATTTTTCACCTTGCCAAGTTCCAATTGTTTTGTAAGGTTGAAAACGGGCAAATAATTCTTCAGAATACCATTTTAATTCTTTTGTTAGCAGGATTGCTTTTTTGTGTTCTTCGCTATTATAAGCGAAATTTTTCAAATCTTCGAATGATTCCCAAATACTAAAAGTTGACATTTGTTTTAAAGGAATTTCGCCAATTCCTTTAGTGAAAAATAGTCCTTTCGCGTTTTCAAGTGGTTTTTGAGAAGTAGGGACATATTTCCAAAACGTAAGCATTCGTTTATTTTTAATTGTAGCCCTTGTAATTGCTGCTATATATTGATTATCAGGGTTTAATTCGTTGCTTTTTATAAATGGATTTTGTCCAGACCAAAGTCCATGAGAACTTATGTTCCTCATAAAAATTGTTTGAATTTCGCTGCTTTTCAGTTTATATTTAGAAATAATTTCAGATTTATCTAAAAAACTTTCCGCATCTTTTTCTGTATTCCAAATTTGAATTAGACAGTAGGTGGTCCAATCAGGAAAAGGATTAAAACCTAATCCTTTACCGCTGCCCATAAGTTTATAGAAAGTTTGGTTTTCTGTTTTTTTAAGATAGGGATGAGCAAATTGCATCATGAAAAAAGCCCATAATTTTGCTTTTACAGATGTGAATTTGAAAAATGTAACAGTTGTAATTTGTGTATTCATACCAATCTTAATTTGGCTCAATTTAGTAATAATACTAAAGTGATTTTAACTATTATTAAATTACATCAAAATTAAATTATATTTTTTTCATCAGTATGTTTAAAAAAAGGAGATTCTATTTCCAAAAAACACATTTTGGACGTATATTCGCAGTAACGAACAAAATGAAAATTTTCCACAATATGTGATTTAAATACTTGTTTTTGTTTGTTTTAACTGTATATTGATAATTCATACTAATTGAAATGAAGACTGATCCAGAAATTATTAAACATTTGATGCAACAAGGTAGTTTACTTCCAAAAGAAGAAATGTTAGAAATTGCACCAAAAAAGGGTAAATTATTTATTGGTATACCAAAGGAAACTGTTTTTCAAGAAAGACGTGTAGCTCTTGTTCCTGAGGCGGTTCAAATTTTAGTTTTGAATGGTCATAGAGTTAAAATTGAATCTAAAAGTGGAGAAATGGCTAATTATTCAGATCGTGATTACAGCGAAGCTGGAGCTGAAATTTGTCACGACCCGAATGAGATTTTTCAATGCGATATTATTTTCAAAGTTGGTCCGCCATCTGAAGATGAAGTATACATGATGAAAGGAAATCAAACGTTGGTTTCTGCTCTTCAAATTTCAACACAAGCGAAAACAATCTTACAAAAATTAATGACGAAGAAAATCACTGCTATTGCTTGGGATTTTATTCGTGATGATGAGGGAGTTTTTCCTATTGTAAGAGCGATGAGTGAAATTGCAGGTACTACTTCTATAATCGTTGCAGGCGAGTTGCTTTCTTGTTACAATACGGGAAAGGGAATTATGTTAGGAGGTATAACAGGAGTTAGTCCAACCGAGGTTGTAGTTATAGGAGCAGGAACTGTTGGTGATTACGCAACTAGAGCGGCTCAAGGATTAGGTGCCTCAGTTAAAGTTTTTGATAATTCAATGTCTCGTTTACGTCGTTTACAAAATAATTCAAGCACTCGATTATACACATCTGTTATTCAGCCAAAAAGTTTAGCCAAAGCAATTAAAAATGCAGATGTTGTTATTGGTGCATTACGAGCTCCATTAGGAAGGACTCCTTGTGTAGTTACTGAGGAAATGATCGAAGCAATGCAAACCGGTTCGGTTTTAGTAGATGTAAGTATCGATCAGGGTGGATGTTTTGAAACTTCAAGAGTAACAAATCACAATGAACCTACTTTTGTTAAGCATGGAGTAATTCATTATTGTGTTCCAAATATAGCTTCACGAGTTTCTAGAACAGCTTCTTTGGTTCTTTCTAATATCTTCTCACCAATTCTGTTGGAAATGGG
>CAMDMY010000068.1 GCA_945902775.1 Chryseobacterium gleum
ATAGCCCAAGTATCAGGTAGATTTGTCATAAATGAAGAGTCAATCATGTTCCATTTTTCTCTATCATTTTGTTGTTTCTGATGAAGTATACTAAAAATAGCACCACCACTTTCTCCAACAGTAAAAGAACCAAATTCTGTAAAAATATCAGGATCTGGAATGTCATTATCCATACACACACGTTTCACCTGAGTTAAAATCTCACGAACCATATATGCATAGTCAAAATCGAATGCTAATGATTTTTTAATAGGAAATCCTCCTCCAATATTTAACGAGTCTAGAGAAGGACACACTTTTTTCAAATCGCAATAGATTCTTAAGAGTTTAGTTAATTCATTCCAATAATACGCTGTATCATTTATTCCTGTATTGATAAAGAAATGAAGCATTTTAACTTTTACACGCGGATTATCTTGTAACATCGCTTTGTAAAATGGTACTATTTCACGGTAACGAATACCTAATCTAGATGTATAGAATTCAAATTTAGGTTCTTCTTCCGAAGCAATTCGAATTCCAATATTTATTTCTTTATCTGTGGAATCTAAAAGGTGTTGTAATTCTTGAATGTTATCTACTACCGAAATAACATTTAATTTTCCATCGTCTATTAAATCTGCAATATTCTTAATGTAATTAGCCGTTTTAAATCCGTTACAAATCACATACCTTCCATCTGTTAATTTTCCTGAATTGTAGAGATTTCTTACAATATCTATATCGAAAGCAGAAGAAGTTTCAATGTGAACATTGTTTTTTAATACTTCATCTAAAACGAAAGAAAAGTGAGAACTTTTTGTGCAATAAGAATAGTGATAATTACCACCATAGCCTAAATTATGCATTGCTTCTCTGAACCAACCTTTAGCCCTTTGTATATTGTTTGATATTTGAGGTAAGTAATTGAATTTCAACGGAGTACCGTATTCATCAATCAAACGCATTAAATCAATTCCGTGGAAAAATAAACGATCTTCTCTTAAATTGAATTCATCCTGTGGGAAATCGAAAGTTTGATCAATTAAATCAATATATTTAGTTCTCATCTCTTATTAAAATTGGAGTTTGCAAATGTCTTTTAAATAATTGTCTTTTGAAAGAAAAAAGAGAAAAAGATTAGGTTTTTAACGACAATTATTTTATTTGAATTCCTCTTGAAGAGTATAATGTATTTGCGCCTAATTTACTCTTATCTAATGTGAATGTAAAAGTACTTCCAAGTCCAACAGTACTTCTTACTGAAATTGATTGATCATGAGATTCTATTATATGTTTCACAATTGCTAAACCTAAGCCAGAACCACCTTCATTTCTGTTTCTACTTTTCTCCACTCTATAAAAACGTTCAAATAATCTCGATAAATATTGATCTTCAATTCCAGGTCCGTTATCCGACACTTCGATTGAAACAATTCCATCAACATCATAAAATCGAACCTCAGTTCTTCCTCCGATATTACCATAGAATATTGAATTTCCAATCAGGTTTGTAAGTACTTGTCCAATTTTCCCTTTATCTCCTGATACAATAATACCCCCATGGTAATCTTTAGAAAATTTTAATCGGATGTTTTTTTCTTTTGCAATTATTTCAAATGAATCAAATACTTCTTGCGCTAATTCGATGATATCAAATGGTCTGATTTCAAGTTTTAGATCATCCACTTCTAATCTAGTAATTTGATCTAAATCTTCTAATATACTTGCCATTCTGTCAGTTGCCTTTGAAGCTCTTTCCAAAAAAATTCTATTTACATTTTCATCTTCTAAAGCACCATCTAAAAGCGTTAAAATATAACCTTGAATCGAAAATACAGGGGTTTTTAATTCATGCGCAAGGTTTCCAAGAAATTCTCTACGAAATTCTTCCTGTTCTTTTAATTTTGAGATTTCTTTGTTTCTGGCATCAGCCCATTCTCTTGTTTCTTTTTCGATGTTAGTTATCACATCGTCAGATAATTTAAAGTTTGTAGCGTTTTCTTTTGTTGTTTTTCCTTTTCTAATTGTTCTATAGATTAATCTTAATCTTTCATTAAGAAAAACATTTATAAAGTAATAAAAGATTATGTAAATCAGACCCGAGATAAAAATTGGAAATGATATAATAATCCAAAGAGGAATTTTTGAAATATTAAGGTTGATAAGTGTTAATATAACAAACGTAAGTATACCAATTGAAGTACTTCCTGTGACTAATAAGAATATTGGTTTTGTATTTTTCAAATTTCACTAAATGTATATCCAACCCCTTTTATTGTACGAATATAATCATTTCCTAATTTTTCACGTAATTTTCTTATATGAACATCAATTGTTCTTTCGCCTACTATTGATTCATTTCCCCAAACCATTGAAAGTATTTGGTCTCTTGTGAAAACGGTGCCAGGTCTGTTTGCTAATAATTCAAGTAATTCAAATTCTTTTTTGGGTAAAATGATTTTTTGATCATCTATTTCAACAATAAATTTATCTCTATTAATTTTTAAATTAGAGGTTGTTAATGTTGGTGTTTCAAAAGTTCTAGTTAACCTTCTTAATAGAGATTCTACTTTACTCACTAAAAGTCTTGGACGAACTGGTTTTGTTATATAATCATCTGCACCAGCTTCAAATCCAGCAACTTGAGAATAATCTTCAGATCTCGATGTTAAAAATGCAATAATTGGTTGAATAATTTGTGTATCTTTTCTAATTATTTGACATGTTTCAATACCATCCATAATAGGCATCATGATGTCTAAAATTACCAATGAAGGGTTGTATTGTTTAACAGCTTTCACTCCATCTTCTCCATTTGAAGCAGTATAGACTTTGTACCCTTCTTTTGAAAGATTGTATGATAAGAATTCTAAGATGTCGCTTTCGTCATCTACTAATAAAATCGTGTGTCCTTTTGATACAGCTTTCATAATTGAAAATTACTCTTTATTTATCTCAAAATTAGACTAACTACTCTCTAAGTAGCTTATGATACATTTACCTTTACATTAATAAATATCGAGCCATATTAATTAATTGTTAAATAGTGTTTTTAAATAAAAAAGGCTACCGAATTCGATAGCCTTTCCTCATTAAATTATGTTTAGATAATTATTTTGAAACAATAAATTTAATTGTTTTGATAGTGTTTTCTCCACTAATTTTCGTGTAGTAAATACCGTTTGATAAATTAGATGTATTTAATTCTAATTGATTTTCTCCAGCGTTTAAATTTCCATTTAATACCTTTACTATTTCTTTTCCAGAGATATCAAAAATTGATACGTTGATTTTTGAATCGTTTAAAAGTGTAACTTCTAAAGTTGCATTTGCTTGCGTCGGATTTGGGTAAATCATAACGTTTTCAAACAAAGATACTTCTTCAATTCCTGCACTTATTCCTGCAATATCGTGATTTACATTTTGTAAGGCAATTGAATTTGCTGTTGGCCTGTAATCTGGTGCAGTGAAATTGTATGGAGTAGTTAGAATGTTAGCGGAACTTGCTACAGAATCATTTAATTCTGTTCCAAACCAAGTACGAATTGCTGTAAAAGCTGATGGTGTTTGATTTGGTGCTGTTCCAACTTTTGATGTTTCACAAACACCGTTCGTTAAATTTCCAGCTACAACGTTATTTTTAAATTTCAACGAACCACCTTGAGCATTTCCTTCTGAAAGCACTCCGTCAATATGAATTCCAGTTTTGAAATCTAAAAATAAAGAATTGTATATTTTTAAGGCTGAATTTCTTCTAATTCTTGCTCCTCTTTTGTATCCAGATGCAACAGTACTTCCTACATCTCCTCTTAATGGTCCTACTAAAGTTATATTTGAAAAAGTAGCAGAAGTTTGAGGAGTTGCTGTAGATCCTGAAGCGTCATTATCTGATTCGAAACCTTCTGAAGTTGATACACTTGGGTTGTCAGCCATTTGTGGGTCTCTTACGACTAATCCAAATTGTACTTTTCCTGAAAATCCATTATCAGTATCAAAATCATCATCTAAATTTCTGTAAGAAACTAAGTGTTTACAATTTACAGTTCCACCAAACCATTCAAAAGCATCATCATTTGAGAAAGAAACCTGAACATGGTGAATAGAAGTTTTGCTTCCAATAGCTCCTAAAGTAAAACCATTGATTTCTTTGTTAGGTGCATATAAATAACCAGCATATTCTATTCTTACAAAACGAATATCTCCAGAATTATCATTATCATCTGGTGTTAATGCTCCCCCAAACTCAGTGTCGGCTGTTGGTGCAATCCCTTCGATGTTTCCAATTCCGCCAGGTGCATTCGTTGTTGCTTTCCCTAAAAGAATTATTCCGCCCCAGTCACCAGCTGCTCTATCACCAGCAGGTTGGTTGGATGTGAAAACGATTGGTTTAGCAGCTGTACCTAAAGCATTTAATTTTGAACCTTTAGTAATAAATAACCCAGCACCAACTGAATTTTTATCTCCTAAAATTGTTGTTCCTTCTTGAATCGTAAGTGTTGCACCATTTTTTACATAAATCTGTCCTTGTATCAAATAAACTTGTTCATTTGACCAATAAGTGTCTGTTGTGATGTTTGCAGAAACTGTTGAGGTTGCTGCTGGGTAAGTTGTTGTTTGGGGATCCCAGTTTGTCCATGCGTCTGTCCATGCAGCTGTTGGAGCAGGAGCGAAAGCTCCTCTGTATTCTGTGTACTCTAAGAAACTTTGACCGAAACTTAAGTTTCCTAAAGCCATAGCCAATACTGATAAATAAATTTTTTTCATTTTTACTATTTTATACATTTAATTGAACGATGCAAATGTCACTTATTTTTCATTTTTTAACGTTAAGTGTATCCTATCAAAAAGAGAATAAAAGGTTAAGTTAATATTAACTAAAATATATTTTAAATTAATATTGTTTAGTTAAACGATTGATTTTTATAGTTTTATATACAAAACAAAAAAGGCTGTCATTTTTTGACAGCCTTTCAATATTAATATTAAGGTTATTATAATTTAACAGTAACGGTTGCTGAAATTACCCTTCCAAAAACGGTTGACCATATCATATTATCTACTTTTTCATTATAGCCATTTATGTTTCTTTTTGTTCCATTGAATATTAAATTCGATAGTTCTTTTCCAGTTGAAATCTCGGTATTATCACTATAATTGTTTTGATAGAAAATTTGCTTTTGTGCAAGTATATTTTGGAAGTTTAATTTGCATTCCATTTTGTTTTTGAAGAAACCTTTTGACACTTGAAAATCAACAAATGTTCTGCTTTTTTCCCAGATATCTGGTTGGTTGATGTTACCTAAAATAGATATTCTATCACCAACTCTATTTACATTAATTGAAGTTGATAAACTTTTATCTTCATTAAAATAAGTAAGCCCAGTATTGAAAACATAAGGAGATTGACCTTGAAGAGGTCTAGAAGAATAAGGTGTTCCAACAATGTCAGAAACATCAACAATTGATCTAATAATAGCTAAATTTGTATAGAATGTAAAATTATTAGTTATTGAATTTGAGTCAGCTTTTATTAAAGAGCCGATAATCGTTCTTGCTTCGATTTCTAATCCAAAATTTGTAGCCTTCGGTACATTCTTGAATGACATTTCGTTTGCTACATCAGCTCTTGATATTTGTTCAATTGGATTTTCGAATTCTTTGTAGAAGAATGTTCCAGATAATAACTGACCTTTTCCAGGGTATAATTCATAGCGTAAATCTAAGTTTGTTATTTTTGCTCTTTTAAGAGAATCATTACCAGAAATTACGAATTGAGTATTGAAATCATAAAAAGCAAAAGGAGCTAACTCTCGGTACTCAGGTCTATTTAAAGTTTGAGAATATGATAATCTGAAATTTTGTTTTTTATGGAATGAGTATATTGCATTTAATGATGGAAGAACATCTAATTTCTTAGTAGCTATTTGTAAATCACTTTTGTCAGATTTTATTGCGTGTAAATTTTGTACAAAATATTCAGCCCTTGCTCCCCAGACTATTCGAAGTATTTTGTGAATTTTATTATCTAGCATTAAATATCCAGAAGTAGTTGAAGAATTTGCTGTGTACGCATCAGAATATTTCGAAGCATCAGTTAATTTGAATCCTCCAACTCCTGGTTTAATTAATCCCATATTTTCAGAATTAAAAATTGTATTTTGATCTAAGTATTTCAAAGAGTCTTTAAAATGAATCGATGAACCATTTCCATATATTGTATAACCAAGTTGTCTAGCATCAAAAGTTCTATTTCTATTTTGAACCATACTTCCTATTTTAAATTCACTTTTTATTCCTAACAATTCTTTTAAATGATAAGATAAGTCAATTTTGAAACTTGCAATGTTTTCTTTATTAGTCGAAAAGAACATTCCACCACTATAATCCGGACCAACACCGTTGTCAATTGATGCTGTATAGACTGTATCTGATCCTGTAGCATTATCTGGATTGTGGAATTTAGATCGGTTATAGATAGATCTTCTTAAATTCGGAATAGTTCTTTTTATATTACTGTAAGAACCAACCCAATGTATTTTTAATTTTTCTTTCTTGAATAAATGTTCTCCATTCAATTGTCCAGAATAGATATTGTTAGTTGTAAACCATAAAGCATTTGATTTTAATAAAGTTGGATTCGATTCTGAAGGATCTCTTTCTCCTGTTCTATTAATTACTCTATCATCAGAGTTGATACTGTATAAGTTTTTGAATCCAATTTTATTGTTTGAATTAAGTTTCATTGTAAAATTGGCCATTATGCCTCCTAGGATTTGAGTAGAATAAACTTTATCTAAGTAGTCATAATCTAATTGTGAGTTTCCATTTTCACCCGTACCGGAATACGCTCTTCGTGTTGTTTGATTGAAATTATTTGTTTTATTATATGTTAATGAGGTAATTATACCTATTTCTTTTTTGAAAAGAGTGGTATTTATTCCCATGCTATATTGTAAGTTCAAATTTGGGCTGAATTTTTTAGCTTCAACTGACCAGTCTGTGTTAAATTCTTTTGCTAGAAGAGCCTGATTTGAATTTAAAATTGGATAAGATACTTTTGCAGGTATAACAGAAGGTAGATTTCTTGTTCCATCATCTAAACCTAGCCAATCTAATTTCCCTCCTTTGTAATCAATTTGTTCTTTGAAGGTAGTGACTGTGTTATATCCACCACCTATTAAGAAAGATTGAAAGTTTTTTGCAGGAATTGATTTTGTGTTTATCTGAATAATACCACCCGCAAATTCAGCGGGTAGGTCTGGAGTTGCAGTTTTTACAATCGTAATGTTATCTAACATATTTGCCGGGAATATATCAAATGAAAATGCTTTTCTATCTGATTCAGAACTTGGAAGTGGACCGTCATTTAAATAAGCAGCATTATAACGGTCATTTAAGCCTCTAATAATAGCGAATTTATTATCTTGAATACTAGCGCCTGAAACTCTTTTTAACACATCGCTCGTTGTCCTATCTGGAGTTTTAGAAATTGTTGTTGCTGAAATTACGTCCGAACTATTGGCGCTATTCCTTTTTGTTGCTAAAGTTCCAATTTCATCTGATTTACTAACTTTTACTTTAACAACAATATCAGTCATAGTTGTGGTGATTGGTTCAAGTGCAATATCTAGATTTAGAACTTCATTGTTTGATACAATAATATCTGTTAAAATTTTAGTTGCATGACCTGGGGATGATACGGTTACGGAGTAGGTACCAAAGTTGATTCCTTTGATTATGTATTTACCTTCCATATCAGCGATAGCCCTGTATTCTGTGCCGTCTATAATGATTTTAGCATTCGGAATAACGTCTCCAGTTGTACCCTCTAAAAAATCTTTTACTGTACCTTCAACAACTTTTCCTTCAATAATTCCTTTTTGGTTCGTTTGAGCAGTAAGGGTTAAACTTATGGAACAAATTATTAAAAACAATACCTTTTTCATCCTTCTATAAAATTTTGCACAAAGGAAGCCATATGTAATTAACGTTAAGTTATCTCAATGTTAATTTAATAATAAGTTATTAAACGGTTTTAATTATAGTTTTATTTTATTTTTAAATTAAAAATAGCCTTAAATTATGTATTTACTTTCGATTCTAAATCGTTGAAAAGTAAGTTTTTAATTTAATTATTTGATTATTTATTTCAAAAGTGGTTTTAACTATTTACAGAAAGAGTCAGTTAACATTTACTTAACATATCAAGTTTTGTAAATTTAAATAGGGACTAAAAATTAAAAAAAGTTTAAATTATTTTAATAAAAATTTAATCTGGATTAGAAAATTTGTAACCAACACCTTTAACTGTAGTAATATAATTTTCACCTAATTTTTCTCTTAATTTTCTGATATGAACATCAATTGTTCTATCTCCTACTACAATTTCTGTTCCCCAAACGCTCTCTAATATAACATCTCTCTCAAAAACAGTATGAGGTCTAGATGCTAAAAGCGCTAATAGTTCAAACTCTTTCCTTGGTAAATGTAATATTTCACCATTTTTTTCAACTATATATTTTTCTCTATTAATTTTTAAATCAGTTGGTAGACTAGAATCAATTTCAACTTTTCCTTTTCTTCTCAATAAAGCATTTATTCTGCTAACTAGTACTTTTGGTTTTACGGGTTTTGCAACGTAATCGTCTGCGCCAGAGTCTAATCCAGCAATTTGACTGTAATCTTCATTTCTTGCAGTTAAAAGACAAATAACTATTTGTTCGAATCCGGGAGTATGTCTAACTAATTCACAGAATTCAATTCCATCCATTCCTGGCATCATAACATCTAGTATAAGTAAATCTGGTTTTTTAATTTTCATTTTCGCTAAACCATTTTCACTATCAATTGCTGTTTCAACATAAAAACCTTCTTTTTCAAGGTTGTATTTCAAAATCTCTCTGATATCTTCCTCGTCGTCAATAATTAAAATTGAAACCATTTTGTTTAAAGTTTTTTAATTTTAAGGCTAAATTTAATAATAAATTAACATTAATAATATTGAAAATTTAAATTAAAGCATATTTATACTGGTTTAATTCTTTTAATTTTCTGTAAATCAAGTTTTTATGTGTAATTTTTAAAAAAATATGGACCAGTTTTATAAAATTTAAATTTTAAATTATAAATTTGCAACAGTAGTAGTAGGTTAGGTTAGTTGATAAAAGCTCTGGACGCCCGTTCAGAGCTTTTATTTTTTAATTTAAAAAGTTATTTTTTAGTTAAAAAAGTTCTTAAATTCAACTATAATAATTTTTAAGAATTTGATTTATAAGCTTTTGAATTACTTTGTACTTTTTTATTTACAAATCGTGAAATAGTTCGTTTTATTTTTAATACTTTTTTGAATTAATTTAGTCAAATTCAAAATAAATAATAATGAAAATTAAGATTCTACTTGCTGAAGACGATACAAGTCTTGGTTTTATGATTTCAGATCAATTAAAATCAGATGGATACGCTGTAACATTGTGCTCTGATGGTGCTGAAGCATACAAAAAATTTAACGATGAAAAATTTCATTTATGTATTTTTGATGTAATGATGCCTAAAAAAGATGGTTTTACCTTGGCGAAAGATATACGAAAAATGGACTCTGAAATTCCTATTTTGTTTCTGACTGCTAAATCTATGACAGAAGATAAAGTGTCAGGATTTAAGTCTGGCGGAGATGATTATTTAACAAAACCTTTTAGTGTCGAAGAATTACAAGTTAGATTGACTTCATTATTGAAAAGAGTAAATATTCAATCAGAAGAGACAGAAGAAAAAATCATTTCGATTGGTTCATATACGTTTGATCCTGAAAATTTTATTTTGAAGCATTCTAATTTTGAAAAAACATTAACCAAAAAAGAAGCACAAATTTTAAAAGTCCTTTATAAATTTAAAAATCAAGTAATTGAACGTGATGTTGTTTTGAATGCTGTTTGGGGACAAGACGATTATTTTGTTGGAAGAAGTTTAGATGTTTTTATTACCAAACTTAGAAAATATTTTAGTGAAGATGAAGTAATTCAAATCACCAATATTCATGGGATTGGATTTAAACTTTCCGTTCAAGCTTAAATATCTCATTTAAATTATTGTAATTTTGCTATTTGAATTTATTTTAGAAGGTTACTAAAAGATTAAAATGGTATATATTCTTCATCTTGAAACATCAACAAAAGTTTGTTCTGTCGCACTTTCTTTAAATGGAAATTTAATTGCTTTAAAAGAAAATGAAGAAGATGGTTACTCTCACGGAGAAAATTTAACCTTATTTATTCAGGATGTTTTAAAACAGGCGTCGATTTCTGTTAAGGAATTGAACGCTGTTTCAGTTGCCTCAGGACCAGGCTCTTATACGGGCTTGAGAATAGGTATTTCAACTGCTAAAGGCTTATGTTACCCATTAAATATTCCATTAATTGCAATTGATTCATTGACATCTTTGAAAGAAATTGCAAAGGAAAAACACCCAAATTCTACTTTGTGCTCGTTAATAGATGCCAGAAGAATGGAAGTATATAACTTGTTTTATTCTTCCAGTAACGAATTATTGAAACCGATTTCAGCTGATATTATTGAAAAAGATTCGTATTCCCAATTTGAACCTTTTGTTTATTTTGGAGATGGTGCCGAAAAATTACAAGAACTTTGGAAAGGTCGTAATTGTATTGCTGATACTTCAATTACTTCTTCAGCAAAAGGTCAAACTAAATTGGCTTTTGAAAAATATCGAAACCAAGAATTTGAAGATCTTGCTTATTTTGAACCTTTTTATTTAAAGGATTTTGTTAGTAATGCTAAAAAGACGTTAGATAAATAGATAATAGATAATAGATATTAGACTAAGTTCTCCACGAATTCTGATTCTTTTCCATTTTTCAAAGCTTTTAAATAAGCAGAACCAATAATTGCTCCATCGCAATTTTGCTGTGCTTTGAATACATCTTCTTTTGAATTAATACCAAACCTAACATAACTGGAGTTTCTCCGCATATTTGTTTAATCTCCTTCATTTGTTGTTTCTGCGATGGGTTATAAAGTAATTAAACATGGTAACTATGGCGTAAGTTCTTCTTGTGGTCAGTAAAAGGACGTTTGTAAAGTAAGGTTTCAATCTCTATTTCGTTATTCGAATGAGGAATTAAACTGTTCGAAACAATCGTTCCATTATCCTTAAAATGATCAATTACAATTACGTGTTTAAATAGAAATAAGTGGACGTCAGGAATGTTCAACGAACTCTCTTTTTTTTCAATTTGATTTTCATCAAATAAAGCAAATTCAAATCCTATTCTACCAAAAAAACCATTATATAAATTTAATTCTTTTTCATATTGAAATGAGTTGATAACATCTTGTATTTGAATAGAATATGAGGAATTTTGATTTAATTCAATTGTTTTGAATGTTGATTCGGATATAATTGTGAGCTGATTGTTTTCTAATTTTAATTCGATAATTGGCTCTAAACCAATAAACGACTTACTATCACTTCTCGAATGATAATCATTGCTTTCTAGTAAACACGTTTTTCGATAATGGTTACGAAGCGACATATAAAGTTCAACTGGAGTATGTATATCTGAATTAAAAGATGTACTTTTTGTATAAATCTGCATTTTGAAAAAAATAAAGGGTAAAAGAAATTGTTTGAAACAAAAAAAACGGCTTGTCAGTGTGACAAGCCGTTTTATAATATCTTATAGAGAATTACAAATTAGCACCAAGCACACCAACTAACAGTTGTGCGCCACCAAAAATTTGTATTTGATATATTTCTTTCCATTGTGATACAAATGTTTTCACTTTTTTTTCAATAAAACAATAGATTTGTCAATTATTTTTTTTCTCTTTGTAAAAAGTAATATAAAATGAAGAATTATAATACTCGATTTTTTTGGTTTTGGAACAGCTTATCTTAAGTGCGTTCGGAAACTACTATTTATATAAACAGTAGAAAAACCCGTTTCGTACTTCGAAACGGGTTTTTTTATTAAAGTTAGATTGAAATGAAATTAATTCAAAAAATAAAAGAAGCAACTCGTCCGTTTTTAATAACTGGACCTTGCAGTGCGGAATCTCCTGAACAGGTTATGAATGTATCAAAAGAGATTGCTAAAAATGGAAATGCAAATGTCTTAAGAGCTGGTATTTGGAAGCCAAGAACTCGTCCGGATTCTTTCGAAGGAATGGGGGATATTGCTTTACCTTGGTTAGTAGAAGCAGGGAAAGAAACGGGATTGCCTGTTACTACTGAAATTGCGAATCGTCATCACGCTGAATTGGCTCTAAAAGCAGGTATTGATATTTTGTGGATCGGAGCGAGAACAACTGTTAATCCATTTGCAATTCAAGAAATAGCAGATGTTTTAAGAGGGGTGGATATTCCTGTGATGGTAAAAAATCCTGTTAATCCTGATTTGGAATTATGGATTGGAGCTTTTGAACGTTTAGAAAAAGCAGGTCTCAAAGAATTAGTTGCAATTCATAGAGGTTTTTCAGTGTATAAGCATCCAAAATATCGTAATGTTCCTTCATGGGAACTACCGATTGCTTTGCGTGAACGTTTGCCAGATTTGCCAATTATTTGCGACCCAAGTCATATAACTGGAAGAAGAGATTTATTGTTAGAGGTTTCTCAAAAAGCAATGGATTTAAATTTTGATGGATTGATGATTGAATCACATCCAAATCCGGATAAAGCTTGGTCAGATGCAGCGCAACAAGTTACACCAGAAGGATTGAAAAATATCATAGATCAATTGGTTTTACGTTCAAAAGATATTTGTATCTCAGATATTTCAGCTCTTGACGAATTACGTCATAAAATAGGAGATTTAGACGATAAAATATTCGATTTATTATCAGCTAGAATGAGCATGAGTGAAGAAGTAGGATTGTTTAAAAGAGAACATAATATCACTATTCTTCAACAAGAACATTGGACTCGAATTATCACATCTCGTCTATCTAAATCAGGGGATTATAAATTATCAGAACGTTTTGTTAGACAAATAATGGATGCAACGCACCAAGAGTCTATTCGTCATCAGACTAAAATTATGAATTCGAAAAAATAGGTTTGAAAATGAAAAAGGTAATTCAACCAGGTAAACGTTTTGGAACAATAGCAATTCCAGCTTCTAAAAGTGATGGTCAGCGTGCTCTTTTGGCTGCAGCATTGTCAAAAGGAGAAAGTAAGTTAATCAATTTAGGAGAAAGTAAAGATGAATTAGCTATGCTTTCAGCAATCAAAAATCTTGGAGCAAAAGTAAAACAAATAGATGAATCTACTTTTGTTGTAAAAGGAATTCAAAATTTCCCTAATGAGGCAGAGTTAAATATGGGAGAAAGTGGTTTAGGGATTCGTTTAATAACGAGTGTATGTGCCGCTAATCAAGGTGTTTTTATGATATATGGTAAAGGTTCGTTAGAAAAAAGACCTCTTACTTTTTTTGAGGATACATTACCGCTTTTTAATGCTTGTATTTCTTCTAATGCTGGTTTAATTCCATTGGAAATTACAGGTCCTATGAGAGGTTCTACAGTTGAGTTAGATGGAAGTCAAAGTTCTCAATACATTTCAGGAATGATGATGGCTTTACCTTTGTTGAAAGAGGATAGTAGAATTCATGTTAAAAATTTGAACAGTTTGCCTTACTTACAAATGACATTAGATACCCTAAATAAATTCGGCATTGAAGTTTCACATCAGAATTATGAAGATTTTATTGTTCGTGGTAATCAAAATTATATACCAACAACTTATTCTATTGAAAGTGATTGGAGTTCAGCAAGTTATTGGTTAGTTGCGTCTGCTTTAGGTTATAACATTCAATTGACTGGACTTTCGATGACAAGTCTTCAAGCGGATAAAAATATTTTGGAAGCATTTGAGGCAGCTAATTGTTTGGTTGAATTTAGAGAAAATAAAATTCGAATTAACGGAAAAAATAGAAAACCATTTAAATTTGACGCAACACATTGTCCAGACTTATTTCCAGCATTAGCAACTTTTGCTTCTTTATGTGATGGGAAATCCGAAATTAAAGGGGTCAGTAGATTAACGCATAAAGAAAGTAATCGAGGAATTGTGTTACAAGAAGAATTTGCAAATATTGGAGTGGTTATCATTTTGGATGGAGATATTATGCATATTCATGGAAAGAATAGTATTGAAGGAGGAAAAGTAAATTCACATAATGATCATAGAATAGCAATGTGTTTTGCAATAGCTGGTCTATTTTCAGATGATGAAATTGAAATAAATGGAGCAGAAGCTGTAACGAAAAGTTATCCTACATTTTGGGTTGATTTAGAGGGTTTATTCGTGGATTCAAGAATTAATTAGTTGTTTTTAAATAGAACCAATGGCCACTTTAATTAAATCTATTCACCTCAAATCTATCATTTAATAAGAAAGAAGTAGCATTTAGTATACTTGAATTATTTCGTCTAATTTTTTTATGTTATTTTAGTTTCGGAATATTTTCAGCTAAAATGAAGTATATGAAAAACATGAATATAATAAAAACTAAATTAGTATCAAGATTTAAATCGCTTCTGTCTGCTACCTTATTATTTATAATTGCTTTTGTGATTCATTTTAATACGTTTTCACAATGTCCGACAGATCAAACATTCACAAAAGTAGATTGGACTCTTGCACCAAATTCACCATTTGTAGCATTTATTCCAACATCATTTACTTGTACAGACGGAGTTCAAAAAATATGGAAAAATGTTGAATCGAATATTAATACAAATGGAAAAATTCAAACCTCACCAGGTTTTAATGCTAATTTTACAGGATTAAGTCCTGCAAGAACATCAATTTTGGTTTCAGTAAATGGTGTTGCATATAGTTATTATGGTAATAATCCTCCAGTTAATGTAATTAATTGGGGAGCTGTAACTAATAATTTTGATATGATTGAGCCTTATTTGCCAAGTGGATCAACAGTTACTTTAGAAATTTGTGACACAAGAGCAGCAGTTCAAACAATACCTTATACAATTTATGATCATTTTGCGGGCACTTCAATAACATCAGGAACTGTTTCAGTTTCAAATGGAGGAGGGTGTAAAACTGTTACTTTCACGGTAGGATCACCTACAATGACTTGGAATATCGATGGAAATGCGGCGGACATAATAAATAACAACGATGGGAGTGCTTCATTTGACCCTTCTGCTTTATCAGTAGGTTCTCATGTTATAAATTATTCATATACCAATGGTAGCGGATGTTCACTTACCGCAACTCAAAACATTACAATTACTTGTCCAGTTCCACCAGTACCAGTTTGTCCAACAGATCAATCATTTATAAAATTAGATTGGGCTCAAAACAATCCATTCCCAGCATTTTCTCCAACTTCTTTTAGTTGTAATGACGGACCTCAAAGAATTTGGAAAAATATTGAAGCGGCTAATATTGATAAAAAGGGAGAGCTTGAAGCATTTCCAGGTTTTATAATGGAAGTTATTACAAATGCTGCTTCTGATGTTAATACATCTGTTGTAGTATCTGTTAATGGAACGCCTTACAGTTATTATGGACCAGGTCCAGCTCCAGTTGGTGTTTTGGATTGGGGACCAATGACTGTTCCTCCAAGTAAACAATTAATTTTAGAGCCTTTTTTACCAGCAGGTGCAAACGTTACAATTCAGATATGCGATGCAAGAGGAGTTGCACAAAGTTTTGCTTACACTGTGAATGATTATTCAACAGGAGTTGTTCTTAAAAGTGGAACAGCAACACCCTCAGCAGGTAATTGCACCTCTATGGATTTCACATTGTCATCACCTGTTATGACTTGGAATATTGATAATAATGCCTCTTTTATTACAAATAATAATGATGGTTCAGGTACTTTTAATCCTTCTACTCTTTCAGTAGGCCCTCACACTATAAATTATTCATGGAATAATGCGGCTGGTTGTACTATAACTGCAACTCAAAACATTACAATTACTTGTCCAGTTCCACCAGTACCAGTTTGTCCAACAGATCAATCATTTATAAAATTAGATTGGGCTCAAAACAATCCATTCCCAGCATTT
>CAMDMY010000069.1 GCA_945902775.1 Chryseobacterium gleum
AATGGATGATCAATCTTAAACGTACCTCCGCCTTTTGATATATTGCCCGATACATTAAGATCTCCAATAATCTGGACGTTCCCATCAAAATAACCGGAAAAAAAATTAGGTTTTGTACTTGGAGCATAAGAATAAATACCATAGTTATATCCTACACTGTTATTTGTATTTGGAGCATAAGAATAAATGCCAATATTATACCCTGCACTGTTAGCTGCATATCCATATAAACCAATATTATATGAACTTAAACTTGTTGAATTTGAATCGGATTCCCCATAGACACCAATATTAGATACTCCTAATCCTCTTCCTACACCTATAACACCAATATTTTCATTTGTGCTATTTTGCGCGTAACCAATAAGACCTTGATTTACACCATTTGATATTCCTCCAGAATATCCTTGAATAGCTCTATTTATTCCACTTGACCCAGATATAACAGAGTTTAAACCAGCATAACTATTTCCTGTCACAGATTGACTAATTGATTTAATATAAACAGAAATTGGTTTAGAATTTGAAATTGTATCTGCTATAAATAATCTTGTAGTAGGATTATTAGTGCCTATACCAACATTTTTATATCTGCGATAAATATTGTTACCTGAAAGCTTCCACAAACTTGTATCACCATCTTTAACTGAAATCGTTCCTCCCCCATTACTCAACGTAACATTTGTTCCTGACTGAGAAATTGTTTGTAATTCGTTTGTTGGATTACTATCTGCATCATTTACATTGTCGGTAGATGATATTACAAAATTTGGATATGTACCAGTTACAGAAGTACTTCCACCCCCTAAGAGTGAAACCGTTTTGTCAGTGCCTGTATTTGTAATGACATTTCCAGAGATTGATATTCCTTGACCTGCACTATAATTAGCTCCCCCACTTCCTGAACTCTTCGCATATAATGCATAAGGCACTGAAAGTAGTTGAGTTGTTCCCATGAACTGGAATGAATTCCCTCCACTTGGATCAAGTTCCAATCGAACAAACTTGTTGTTTGAACCCCAATTAATTGAATTAAAACTCCCTGTCAATAAATTTCCATTACCAATCTGAAGATTAATCAAACCTAATTCATTTGTAATTACACTGTGAGTTTCAGAATACAATACTGAACCTGACGTTGAATTATCTAAAATCAAGATTTTTAATTTTACATTTTGATTCGACAGTACTTTGTTCGCAGCATCTCTTAATACAGCTTGGTATTGAAAAGCATCAGGAGCTTGACCAAAGGTGAAAACTGTAATTGTTAAAGCTATTAATAATGTTATAATTGTTTTCATATTTCGATTTATTTTATTTTGATTACTTTACATGTAGTTATAGTAGTTTGATCTTTTCCAATTAATCTCAATGAATAGTCAGAAGGAGAAAGGTTAACTGTTTCTATTTGAGTAATTGGTTTATCAAGGTCTCCGTTTAAAATCAATTTACCTGAATTATCATATAATTCATAACCAATTTTTTCAAAATATTCTGTTTGAATGTTTAATTGATCTCTAAATGGATTTGGATAAACAGAAATTTCAATACTTGGTTTATGAGACTTTATATCAGCAATTTGCAAATTTGTCTGATGAAAACCTTGAGTTAATTTATTTGATGAGCTAGAAAAGGTATTTATAATAGCCTCACCAATAGTATAACTAATTTGTACACTGCCGTTATTAAAATGATTACCAGAACTAGAAATAACGTTTTGCATATCTGATTGTCCGTATAATATCATAGGCATCAATATCCCAATTAAATAAAGTTTTTTCATATTTCTGTATTTTTATTAATGATTTAATTATCAAATTAATGTTGTAATACAATTTTTCTTAATTCAACATCATTTCCTTGGCTATTTTTAATGTGTAATAAATAAACACCATTACCTGTCCAATTTGATAAATCTATATAAAATGATGCAGCATTTATCGAACTTGAAAAGACAGTTTGACCAATAACATTTTCTATTTTAATTGAATATCCATTCATTAAAGAATAGTTACCATTGTCGATTGTAATATGATCTTTCGCTGGATTTGGATATACTTTAAAAGTATTTGAGGCATTATTTTGAAGACTTAACGTTGTTGTAATGTACAAAGTATCTGTTACAGAAATTGTATCATAAACTGTAATATAAGAAGTACAAACTACACCCGTTGTATCATAAACTAAAGTTGATGTTGAAGCGTTACCAACACATCCATTCACATTCGTATAATTATAAGTTATATTTTTAACTCCTAAACCTGCAGTAGAAGGGTTAAAATTTAAACCAACAACGCCAGGACCACTATAAGTACCTCCAGACGGTGTTCCTGATAATTGAATAGATGGTGCGTGATTATTTATATAACTTGCTAAAGAAGTTAATGAAACTGAAGGATTTGGATTTACAGTAACTATTTGAGAAGCTGTTGATGAACAACCATTATTTGTTACAATAACAGAATAAGTACCATCCGTTGTTGCATTAATACTTGCTGAAATTGAAGAATTATTCCATTGATACGTTCCTCCACCAGAAGCAGTTAACGTTACAAAACCTCCTTGACAAAAAGTTGTAGAGCCAGAAGTATTAATTGATGCAGTTGGGCTTGGGTTTACAGTGACATTCGTTGCTGAACTAGTTGAATTACACGTTCCATTATAAATTTTAACTGTATAGCTACCCGATTGATTTGCTGAATAACTTGAGTTTGATGCTGAAGGTATTAAAACTAAATTTTTATACCATTCATATGTATTTCCATTAGCTGTTGATGCGTTTAACAACACACTATTTCCAGAACAAAAAGTTGTTGAACTTTGAGGAGTGATAACAGCAGTAGGTAATGGATTTACATTAATTGAAGTTTGACTACTTGTTGCCGAACAAGCACCATCAATTACTTTAACAGTATAACTTCCAGAAGTAGTAGCTTGATAAGTATTTGAAGACGCACCGTTAATTAATTGGCCATTTTTATACCATTCATAGGTATAGTTTGTTCCAGTTGAAGCATTTAAAGTTACAAATCCACCTTGACAAAAAGTTGTATTTCCTTGGGGAGTGATTGTTGCTGTTGGAGTTGTACATATTGGAATTCCAGTATAGAGTGCGTTAATTTCTTGTTGGCTAAGAGCACGATTATAAATAATAATATCATCCAACATTCCATTAAAAGGATTTGCGTTAACATTATTCCAATTTGCCTTCCCAAATAAAAGCGGTAATGAATTTGAACCTATAGACGCAAGTTGATTAGAATAATTATTTATTAATTGACCATCTAGATAAGAGCTTGTTGTTCCATTTGAATAAATTAAGGTAACATGGTGATAAGTTTGATAATTTGATGTGTTTGAAGGCACTGAAGTACCACCAAATACTGCTGATCCAGAAGAAACCATTAAACCTATAGAACTTTGGCTAGCTTGATAGACATTAAAACCAGATTGAGAAGCACCACTTCCTGACTGTTTACTAATTATAACATCATTAAAACTACCAGAGGGAAAACTTTGAACATTAACCCAAAAAGAAAATGTTATGTTGTTTGATGCAAAAGAAAGAGTATTAGAATTTGAAATTTGAATAAAATCATCAAGACCATCGAAAAAAAATGCTTTATTCGAATTACCATTTCTATCAGAACTTAATGTAGGCCCATTCACTGTTCCATTGTTTCCATTTCCTGATTCATCATTCGCGTTCCCATTAAAAGGCCAATAGCCAACCAAACCACTTGAAGGAATATAGGAAGGTACTTGAGCATTTGAATAATATGCAAGAGCTAAAATTAAAAGTGTAAAAAGTTTTTTCATAATAAATTGAATTAGAATTTCTTATTAATCAATTTAAAAAATGAAAAGTAAGTGATGAAAAAATTATAATTCTTTCAATACCTTTTTAGCTAAACTAGAATATTGATTAGATGTAGATTTAGATAATGAGTTTAAAATAATACCTGCCTTTTCTTTTTCATTTAAAAGAATGTAGCATAAGGCTTTTTTAAATAGTGATAATTCAGAGTAAGTTGAGCCATTTTGATTGATTTCAAAATAATATATTGCTTTTTTATAATTCTCTTTTTTATAATAAATCTCACCTAAAAAGTAATTGGAAGTATCTGATTCTATCTTCCTAAATTCTTTAATTGCTTTATCGAATTCTCCCAACTTATAAGCATTCATAGCTTCATCATACTTGCCTTTCGTACTCATTTTTACAGGCAACCCAGGTTCAATAGGCCAGTATTCTTTTGCTAATTCAACGTGGTCTTGTGATTGAAAGTAAGAATAACCAAAAAAGAAGATTAAAAATGACGCAGCAATTGTAGTTGAATAAACAATTATTTTCTTTACTGAATATTTTTTATTTTGACCCAACTCTTTATCCAATTCCTTATCCAAGTCTTGGAACTGATTAAAAAATTCACTTTTATAATGGCGTTTTAACCCTTCTTCAATAGATAAAAAATCTTGATATGCTTTTCTGAATTCTGAATCTGAATTTAATCGTGCTTCAAATTCTAGAATTGCCGATTCATCAAGTAATTTTGCTTGATATGCTTCAAATAATTCAATATATTGTGTTAATTGATCCATCAAAAAACAAAAATCATTGAAAGTTTTTTTAATTCAATTACCAACTTTTTCATACAGGTCGATTTTTTTGACTTTGCAGTGTCTGCATTTTTATACCCCATGTTTTTGGCAATACTTTCCATATCAAACTCGTCAAAATAATATAATTTTAATACTTTCTGACAGTCCTCAGGTAATTTTGATATGGCTGTTTTAATTTGTTCGTTTGAGTAGTTTTGATCTTCAACTTGCATAAATTCTTCAAATTCTTTGCCTTTTATCATCTGAAGATTTTCAATGTAAGTAATTCTCCTTTCTTTTTTTATTAAATTGATGATTTTAAACTTCCCTATTTGAAAAATATACGTTTTTTCGTTACTAACTAATTCTGTTAATCGGCCTGAAATAATATTTTGATAAAATTCAAACAATGACTCTTGAAATACATCTTGGGCTAACTCTTTACGAACCTTATATTTAGCTTGGGACCAGACAATAAACTCATTTCTATATTTACTATATAGTTCTAAAAGCGGTTTTTCACTTCCGCTTCGAATTTCTTCAATGAGTTGATATTTGTTTTTTTAAGTCAATTAACTATAGTCGGTCTTCAAAATTATTTTTTTTTTATTTAAGCCTGTTGCTTGATAATTTATATGAAATTATAAAATATATTTTCATTAAAATACAAACCAAACCATTAAAATAATATTTATATCTCAAAGTGACTACTATTTTATAGTATAAGTGAATAAATTCAATTATTAATTACCTAACAACCTTATTCTTCAAAATAGCATTAGCTGATTCCAAAAATTTCACCTCTTCTTTTCCTTCTTCTGGTTCTGAAGGATAACCGCAAGAACCCAACGATTCAATTTCGTATTTTGATCCATCCGTACTTTTCTTCATATTAAAAAACCAAATAGTTGGAAATCCAGCAACTTGAAATTGTTGCTTTAAATTATTATTTTGAGCTTGTAATTCAGGACTTAAAGCTTTATTCCTTGGGAAATCTAATTCTAATAAAACAACATTTTCATTTGCCCACTTAATAAAATCAGGTTTTGCAAAAACATTGTACTGCATTCTCTTGCACCATCCACACCAATCACTTCCTGTAAAAAAAGCAAAAATAGGTTTATGCGTTGCTGCTGAAATTTCACTTGCTTTCATTAAATCGGTGTGCCAATTTAATTGAGTTGTAGTAACCGTTTTGGTTTCTGTTTGTGCTGAAAGATTTAATGTAAAAGCAATTAAAGAAAATAAAAGAAAGATATTTTTCATAGTGTTTTGATTTTTAAGAGTTTCAAAGATAAACACTTTCGATTGATTTTTTAATATTCATAATATTTGATTTGAAAAATGAACAATGTTTTACTGTTTTACTATCTTTGAACAAACAAAATTCAAATGATTGGTAAATCTCCTATTGGTGTTTTTGATTCTGGTTACGGAGGTTTGACTATTCTTTCGGATATTCAAAAACGTCTTCCTCAGTATGATTTTCTATATTTAGGAGATAATGCAAGGGCGCCCTATGGGAATCGTTCGTTTGATGTTGTTTACGAATTTACATTAGAAGCTGTTAAAGAATTATTTGATAGAGGTTGTGAGTTGGTAATTTTAGCTTGTAATACGGCTTCAGCTAAAGCTTTGCGAACAATTCAACACAATGATTTACCATTACTAGCAGCTAACAAACGTGTTTTAGGTGTGATTCGTCCTAGTACTGAGGTAATTGGTGAAATTTCTAAAACAAATCACGTTGGTATTCTTGCAACTGAAGGTACTATAAAATCGTTATCTTATCCAATAGAAATTAGTAAATTTTCGCCTGATACCATTGTTACGCAACAAGCTTGTCCAATGTGGGTTCCTTTAATAGAAAATGGACGACACCTTTCTGAAGGTGGAAAATTATTCATTCAAGAAGATGTGAAAACCTTATTGGGAAAAGATGCTGAGATTGATGTTATTATTTTAGGTTGTACCCACTACCCTATCTTAAAATCCTATATTGAATCAATTGTTCCTGAAAATGTAAAAGTTGTAGCTCAAGGTCCAATCATTGCAGAAAAACTTCAAGACTATTTAAATCGTCACCCTGAAATTGAAAGTAAATGCACTAAAAACGGGCAAGTCCACTTTTTAACAACTGAAACTAAAGCAGATTTCGATGCAAAAGCATCTTTATTTTTAGGTAAAGGGGTTGATTCAGAACATATTCGTTTTTAAAAATAGACTTTAAAGACTTAAAGAGTCAAGAAAATAAGACTGATTAATACTGTAGACGACAATTAGGTCTTTCTTCTTAAAGTCTAATTTCTTATAGTCTAGAAAAATCAAATCCACACCTTCGCTCCCTCAGAACAATTTTGACAAATATCGATTGCATTTCTATTCGTTAAAATGGATTTTCTAAAACTTTGGTATTTTGGACTTTCCCAAATTGTATTGAAATCAGCATCTGCAACTGAACCTAAAATATGTTGAGCATCTTTATCGAAACAACAAGGAACTACTTTTCCGTCCCAAGTCAGCACACTACTCGACCACATTCGCCAACAATGATTTCCAGTTTGATATTTTAATACGAAGGTCCCATCTTTTTTTCTTTTATACCTAGAATATTCTTCACTTTCAGGCATTAATGGGTTGCCATTTTTATAATCATACAATTGCGCTGTTTTCAAACGAACTTCATCTATTTTTAATTCTTTCGCTAATTCAAAAACAGCTTTTGCTTCATGTTCATTTTGTTTCACAACTAAAAATTGAAAAATCAAATGAGGTGTTTTGGATTTAAATTTCTGTTTCGCTTCCACCATTCTTTTTGAAGCCTCAATTACTTTATCCAATTGACCATTCACCCTATAATTTTCATATGTTTTCTGCGTCAATCCATCAATTGAAATAATTAAACGATCCAAACCAGATTGTACAATTTCCTCCGCTTTTTCAGCGTCTATAAAATGTGCATTTGTAGATGTTGCAGTGTAAATTTTATGTCGTTTAGCTTCTTTAATTAATTCTAAAAAATGAGGATTCAAAAACGGTTCCCCTTGAAAATAATAATTTACATAAAAAACTTGACTACCAACACTTTGAAGCATTTTTTTATGAAAATCAACATCTAATTTTCCGGTTTCTCTCGTAAATTTTTTCAACCCACTCGGACATTCCGGGCAACCTAAATTACAAGCTGTTGTAGGTTCTATAGACAAAGCGTAAGGTTTTCCGAAAAGCATTGACTTTTTAGTAATGCGAGAAAAATAATAAGAAAATTTCAGTTGAAATAGATTAAACAATCGCTTCACTGAAACGTGTTTCACTATTTGAAAAGAATCTCTGTATACTGACATCGAATCAAAGGTAAGGATAAAACTATTTTCTCGAACTATTAAAAAATCATTTTTAATTTCTCCAAAAAATTAAAATTAATAGGTGACAAAAGATAAGATAAGATAAAAATAGATTAGACAAAATTCGGCCGATCCTCTGGATCTTTATAAACTGTGTGTGATATGTTCGGTTACAAAATCGTCCAATCCTCCGGATTTTAAGTAATAAACACATAAGGTCCAGCGGAGCGGGACCGACCGATCTTGTAACAACGGATGTAATCCGTTGACAACTCCAGAGGAGTGACCGAACTAGTTACAACTCTAAACTCCATCGACAACTATATAAAGATGCAGTTATCTTAAAAACACATATAATTCTGAGACAGGTCCAGCGGACCGGCCGATCTTGTACAAACGCATGTAATCCTTTGGCAGCGATGTAACAATTAGGAACATAAGATAATTTGTATTAACTTAAATGAAAATTTATATAAAAATGGCCAACACTTATCACCAAATCTATCTACAAGTTGTCTTCGCAGTAAAATACCGAGAAGGAAAATTACACAAAGAATGGAGAGAAAAAGTCTATAGCGTAATAGGAAATCTAATTAATGAAACAGGCTGTAAAACAATAAAAATAAATGGTGTAGAAGACCATATTCATATCTTTTTTGGATTAAAACCAACCGTATCAATACCTGAACTGATGAGAACGATAAAGGCAAAATCATCAAAATATATAAATGAAGAAAAATTAACTAAATCTAAATTTGAATGGCAGGACGGTTATGGTGTATTTTCATATAGTCACTCTCACATACATCGAGTATATAAATACATAGAAAATCAAGAAAAACACCACCAAAAAAAGAAATTTAAAGAAGAGTATATTGAGTTTTTAACCAAATTCAATATTGATTACAAAACAGAATATGTTTTTGAAGAGCTAAAATAAAATTCGGTCGATCCTCTGGATCTTTATAGACTATGTGTGATATGTTCGGTATACAAAATCGTTCAATCCTCTGTATTTTGAAGAATAAACATATAAGCTCAACGAAACAGACAATCTTAAAACAACACAAAAATTAATTCAGGTCCAGCGGACCGACCGATCTTGTAACAACGGATGTAATCCGTTGGCAGCTCCAGAGGAGCGACCGATAAATGTAAAAACAAAAACAATCCGTTGACAGGTCCAGCGGACCGACCGATCTTGTTCCAACGGATTACATCCATCGGAAGCATACACCCCACTTTTTAATCCAATTATAACAAATTAAACAAATTCTTTGTATCTTCAACAATCAAAAAAAATAAATGACCCTATTACGTTGGTATATTTTAGTTTGTTTAACAGTACTTTCAAAAGTAACTGAAGCACAAGATATCCATTGGTCACAATATAATGATAATCAAGTCTTTCAGAATCCTGGGAATGCTGGAAATTTTAATGGAGACTACCGAATCATAGCTAATTATCGAAGTCAATGGAAAAGTGTAACAATTCCTTTTAATACACTTTCATTTTCAGGAGATACACGTTTTGAAAAAAATCAAAATTTAGGTTTAGGATTACTCTTCTTTAATGACGCAGCGGGTGATGGCAAATTTCAAACTACAGAACTTCAATTTAATACATCATACAAATTAATTCTTAGTAAAGATTCTTCCCATTCAATTCGACCTGGAATAAATTTTGGAATCAATCACAGACAAGTGAATTGGGATAAATTTTCATTTGATAATCAATACAATGGGGCTTTTTATGATCCAACTTTACCTACAAATGAAACATATCAAAATCAACGAAATACAAATTTTAGTTTTGGAATGGGCGGAGTTCACGAATTCAGAAAAAATGAACGAAAAAAATGGAGCAGTGGAATTGGATTTTATAATTTAAATCGCCCAAATCAAGGATTTTTTGGAGAAAAAGTTCAAAGAGATGTTCGAATTTCACTTTTTACAAAAGCAAGCTATCAACTATCCAATGAAATAGATATTCAACCAAGTTTTTGTATTCAAATACAAGGAAAATACAAGGAAATTATAGGTGGTTCAAATATTAAATACATTCTTCAACAAAAAGCAACAATGTACCAAGCAGTTTATGCCGGTTTATGGCTGAGGGCAAAAGATGCAGGTTATCTAAGTGTTGGTATGGATTATCAAGACTGGTTCTTAGGAATAAGTTATGATTTTAATATATCTAAATTAACCCCTGCTACCAATTTTAGAGGAGGAATTGAATTTGCTGCACGATATATTATCAAACGTTTTAAACCGAAAAAAATTACACATCGAATATGTCCAGATTATATATAATTCTTATATTCTTCCTTTTTTCAGCTAACTTATTTTCTCAAAAAGAGCTAACTAATTATTTAAAATTTGCTGAAGAACAATACAACAAAGGAGATTTTTATTACGCAAAAGAATATTATGAAAAAGCATTAACCTTAGACTCATCTTCTATTCAAATTCTTTGGAAATATGCTGAAACTCTCAAAGCATACAAAGATTATCAAAATGCTGAAAAAGCCTATAAACAAGTATTCGAGCGAGAAGAAGCGCTACTTTACCCTTATAGTCTTTTAAACTTAGGACTAATGCAAAAACAAAATGGCCATTACGACGACGCAATTGAAACTTTTAAAAGAGGAAAAAAGAAATATTTAAAGGATAAAAAAAGTTATTTATACTTAAAGTCGGCAAGAGAAGTTGAATCTTGTTTATGGGCAAAATCAGCCTTAAAGGATTCTTCAAAAGTTGAGTTTTTACATTTACCTGACAAAGTGAATTCAAAAGATTTAGAATTTGGCCACGCCATTCATGATGGACTTTTTATATTTTCCTCATTAAGAGCAGATTCTATTCCTAAGGATGAAGAAGTTTATTCTACAAACTATTCTACCAATCTTTATCAATCAAAAATTGTTGGGAAAACATTTGAACCCGCTGCTCGAATAAATGAATTATTCGTTGAAAAATTAAATACTGGAAATGGTACTTTTTCATTAGATGGTAAACGATTTTATTTTAGTTTGTGTAATAGTGAAAGTTATAATTACAAATGTAAAATAATGGTTGCTAATTATTCTAACGGAAAATGGACATCGCCTGATTCATTGGGTACTATTATCAATGAAGAAGGTGCAAATACAACAATGCCAAATATTGGAGAATTAGATGGACTAGAAACCTTATTTTTTGCTTCAGATCGAAAAGGAACAGAAGGAGGTTTAGATATTTGGTATAGCTCCATCAAAAATGGAAATCAATTTTCAAAAGTAAAAACCATTAAATCAATCAATTCTGTTGATAATGAAGTTACACCTTGGTGGGATAAAATTAACAAACGATTGTATTTTTCAACGTCTTGGCATAACGGATTTGGAGGAAATGATGTACTTTATACTAATTATACTAACCAATTTGAAAATCCAATCAATGCTGGATTGCCAATAAATAGTCCAGCTAATGATATATATTTTTTCAAAAACGCTGATACAGCTTATATAACAAGTAATCGAATTGGAGTTTATTACAGTAAAAATCCAACCTGTTGTAGTGATGTTTTCGCAGTACAACCAATTGTTAAAAACGAAATTCAACCAACTTTAGAAACAAAAAAAGAAACATTAGCTGAATTGAACAAACGACTTCCAGTTACACTTTACTTTCACAATGATGTTCCTGATCCTAAATCCAAAGATACTGTTACAAAATTAAATTATCTAACATGTTACTTAGCCTATAGAGGCATGCTTGAAACCTATAAAAAAGAATACTCTTCTGGATTAAAAAGTATTAAAGCTGAAGAAGCAAAAGAAGATATTGAAAGTTTTTTTATTGAATATGTCGATCAAGGAGTGAAAGATTTAGAACAATTTAGAGGTTTATTATTCGAAGAATTAGAAAAAGGTTCAAAACTAAAACTGACTATCAAAGGATTTGCAAGCCCTTTAGCAAAAACAAATTACAATGTAAATTTAACAAAAAGAAGAATCAGTTCATTGGTTAATTACCTGTCTGAATATGAAAATGGCAAATTCTTACCTTACATAAAAGGAACTTCTAATAATGGTGGAAAAATAGAATTTTCTGAAGTCCCATTTGGAGAATATACTGCCAATAAATTAACAAGTGACAACCCAAACGATCAAAAAAATTCTATTTATTCTAGATCAGCTGGAATTGAACGAAAAATAGAAATTTTAAGTATCAATTACACAGATACAATCAATTCTTCCGAAAAATCAGAAGAGAAATTTATTAGTATAACTACAATAAAACAATTGATTGATATTGGCACAATAAAAGAAGGAGAAATCATTGAGAAAACCTTTCAAATTACAAATTCAAGCGAAGAAACAATAGAATTAGATACTCCAACTATACCTTGTGATTGTAATAAAATAGAAATTGAAAAATTAAAACTTAAACCAGGTGAGACTACTAATGTGAACATTAGTTTTAATTCAAAAGGTTACAAAGGCAAAACGGTGAAGTCTGTATATTTAAAAGTGAAAAATCAAAAAGGAATATTAAGACTCGTACTTACTTCCGATATTGTTAACTAATTATTAAATTGAAGTATTTTATCCCTTTTTAGATTGAAAGGAATATACTACATTTGTGTTTATGAGTGAAAATAATAACGAAACAGTAACTGTAAAAGCACCAAAAGCAAGATTGAAATTTATCGATATGGCTCGTTCAATCGCTATTCTTTTGATGCTTGAAGGTCACTTTATTGGATGTACTTTAGATAATCAAGAAGTGTATCACAATACCGGCAATGTTGCTTTTACAATGTGGAATTTTGTAAGAGGTTTTACAGCTCCTATGTTCTTTACTGTAACCGGAGTTGTATTTGTTTACTTACTATCTATGGGTAAAGATATTAGCTATTTCAAAAACAATAGAGTAAAAGCAGGATTCAAAAGATCGCTTGAATTGGTTTTTTGGGGATACATGTTACAAGTAAATTTAATGCACGTTGGTTCCTATTTGAAAGGTGATATTTCTGATTGGGTGTATGCTTTTCACGTTTTACAATGTATTGGATTCGGAATTTCTTCACTACTTTTAATTTATGGGCTGTATAAATTAATTAATAAAGGTTCATTGGCTACCTATTATTTTATTGCTGGAACAATTTTATTTTCATTTTATCCATTTTTTAGACACAGAGAAGATACAAAAGTATTGATTGAAAAAGTAGATACTTTTGCTAAGAAAGAAAGTTCATCGATAACTATGACAGAGTACGATGATATTAAATATTTATTATATCAACTTTCAGATAATGAACTAGATAGACATAATTTACAAGCCGTAAAAACTTTCTTCTATAAAACTAGATATGCTGATTTACCTCAAATCATAACTTTTCATTCTCTAGATAGAAAATTATTAAAAGTAGAAGTGATTAAAGAAACAGGGAATAGTACATTTTATCCTCTTAAAGCGCCGCAATTTTTACAAAACATGTTCCAAGGTCCATTCGCAGTTTTTCCAATTGTACCTTGGATGGCTTTCACTTTATATGGTGGAATGGTAGGTTCATTGTTGAATAGGTATCAAGAACACATTCGTAAAACGTGGTTTCCTTTAACCTTCATCGGATTAGGTTTAGCTTTAAATTTATTTGGATGGACACTTTTTAGTTCAATTGATGCTATCGCTAAATTAACTCATTTCCATGATGATTTAGATTTTGTAAACAATGCTTGGTTGTATGGAAGAATAGGTCAGGTTTTAATTGTATTAGGAATTTTAATGTTTATAGAAAAATATTTTCACATTAAAGATTCTTTGTTTTTAAAAGTTGGACAAAACACATTATCAATCTACATTATACATGTAATCATATTGTATGGTGGATTAATTGGATTTGGTTTAAAAGATTGGTTTTCTGAAAGATTAACACCGCTTCAAGCTATTTTAGGAGCAATGACATTCATAACAACATTTGTTATCTTCATCAAATATATAGAAGTTATTGAGGGCGGAATTGATAAAATTAAAACTAAAATTTTTAGAAGATCAAATTAAATAAGTGAACTGATTAGAAAATATAAATCGAACTCAGATTATTATAAAAGTAATTTAATATCTTTTAAATCTTTTTCTTTGATTTAGAATCTTTTACAGGTATTGATTTTGAAGGTTTTTTAGGCTTTTTAGGCGCTGCAAAAACAACTTTTTTAAATATTATTCTTGTACCACACAAGTCTTCAACTGTAAGCTTTATTGTATACTTTCCAGCTTTAGGATAAGCATAAATAACATTTGGATCATTTGATATTTTCCCATTTCCAAAATCCCATGTAATTTTAGTCGCATTTGGATAATTTGATTTACACTCTGTAATATATTCAACTCCTTTAGATCTAAAATACTTTACAGATGACGTATTTACATCAAGATTGAACAACTTATAATTTGGTAAAACGATAGAAGCTGCAGCCTTTTGAATTATCAATGCATTTTCAGTACTAATTGTAGAAGTTAAAGCTCCTTCTGGTGATTCATCAAAAATCGAAGCGAAAAAAGTACAAGCAGATAAGTAAGAACCTAATTTATTTGGATGAGCCTCGTCTTCAACATACAAGTTTAAATTTGGATTCGTTTCTCTAACATACTTCCAAACCATACCTACAGGAACGATTGGAATACTAAATTTTTCAGCAACATAACGATACCCACAAATAATACTGTCTTGCATCTTTTCAAAGGTATTTATTTCTTCTCTTTCTGCAAAACCATTTTTATAAGCCCATGTGTTGTACAATAATAAATTGGTACACGAATGATTCGTTTTAATTGTATCTAAAATCTGACTAAAATAAGGGATTGAAGCAGTATCAATATATTCTTTTGGATGACAAAATTCTCGACTAAAAGCTTGTAAAACAATATAATCCCATTTTCTACTTTTAATCTTTTCAAACATATCTAATCGAGTAGTATGTACATGAAAAGAAGCTCCAGCTTGCGTGTTTTTCTCAACATGAACAGTTTTACCTTTTGCAACTGCTAACTTATTGAAGATAGAAGGCATATCATTCATATGCGTAAAACTATTCCCAATAAACAAAATACTTAAAGAATCAGTTTTTGTAGCTTGAGCATAAAGCCTGAAACTAGATAAAAATAAAATAAGAAATATAAAATACTTGCTAAATTTCATTAACTCTATATTATGCATTTTTAATTTTCTGAGCTATCTCGATAAACTCTTCATTTGATAATTTTAATTTTTCTTGCGCAAAATTCATATCTGAAAGAGTGTTCATTGGTACCAAATGAATATGAGCATGAGGAACTTCCAACCCAATAACAGTTACACCAACTTTTTTACATGGAAAAACAGATTTGATTTTGATAGCCACTTCTTTAGCAAATACAAAAATCGATCCTAAACTATCATCTGTCATATCAAAAATATAATCAGTTTCTATTTTAGGAATAATTAATACATGTCCTTTACGAATTGGTGTAATATCTAAAAAAGCTAAAAATTGTTCATTTTCAGCAACTTTATAAGATGGAATTTCTCCATTTACAATTTTAGTAAAAACAGAACTCATCTTTAACCTCTAGAAATATTTAAAATTTCAAATTTCATAATACCATTAGGGGTAGTAATTTCAGCAATTTCACCTTTTGCTTTACCTAATAAACCTTTGCCAATTGGTGAATCCATAGAAATCTTTTTTGCCTTAAGATCAGCTTCATTTTCAGCTACCAAAGTATATTCCATCTCGGCACCATTCTGAATATTTTTGATTTGTACCTTAGATAAAATAAAAACTTTAGAATTATCAATTATTGACTCATCGATAACGCGCGCATTAGCTAAAATAGACTCTAGCTTAGATATTTTCATTTCTAACAATCCTTGAGCCTCTTTTGCTGCATCATACTCTGCATTTTCTGAAAGATCACCTTTATCTCTCGCTTCACCAATTTGATTTGAAATAGACGGACGTTCAATCGTTTTCATTTCATGTAATTCTTTCTTTAAACGAATTAAACCTTCCTCAGTATAATATGTAATTTGTTGTGACATGTCCTGTTTTTTTAAGTCTA
>CAMDMY010000070.1 GCA_945902775.1 Chryseobacterium gleum
AATGGAGAGAAAAAGCATTTGATTTGGAGAAATACCCTACAATGTTTTTGATTGGATTAAGTCAATCTAAAGGATGATTTTTTTAATATTTAATGTTTAATGTTTAATGTTTGATTAGAACATTAAACATTTAAATCATTTTATGCCCCTACTCTTCTTTAAGTTTTCGTAAGCTTCTTGGATTTGCTGAAATTTCTCTTTTGCTCCTTTCTCGTATTCTTCTCCCATTGAAGCAACTTTGTCTGGGTGAAATTTAATCGCCATTTGACGGTAGGCTTTTTTCACCTCATCGTCGGTTGCTGATGGTTCAATACCTAAGATTTTATAATCAGAATCGGCATTTCGGTAGAACATGTTTTTCACACTTTCAAAATCTACACTTGAAACCCCCATCATAGAAGCGATTCGGCTTAAAAGGTTTATTTCAGTATCAGAAACACTTCCATCAGCTTTTGCAATTCCAAATAAGTAATGCATTAATTGTACGCGAACTTCAGGCTGCATTCTCATTCGAACATCCTGACAAATTCGATCCAATGGAATTTCACCTGAATCTAGAAAATGCTTTAAGGTTTGTAAATGCGTATTCGAATAATTTTCACCGAATTGTTGCTTTAAGAACATTTTAACGTAATCTAATTCAGATTTCACCACCTTACCATCTGCTTTCATTATAGAAGCTGATAAAGCCATTAAAATGGTTGGTACGTCGTGTTGAGAAGTATGCTGTTGATAATACTGAAAAAGATCTTCAGATTTAAACTCTCTTCCTTCGGCTTTTGCCTGAGCCTTTGCTTTATTTATTATCGACTGATAATTATCGATAAAATTACCAATAACAAATCCTAAAACGGCTCCCATAAAATTTTTGCCAAAGAGAATAAATCCTCCAACAGCTAATATCCATTTAAACAAAATCGTACAATTTAAAATGAAAAAAAGCGGAATCAATCATACTGAATGATTCCGCATATTTAATTTATTACTATTGAATTAGAATTAAACTAATTCGATACTTCTATCGATAAAGTTACTTAAAGCTTCTCCTTTTAACATTCCTTGAGACAATAAAGCTAAGTCTGTTAATTGTTTCACTTTAGCATTTTTATCTGCCTCATCAGAAGCATTTAACACTTCTGAAATTTTAGCATGATTTCCATTCACTACCATATTGTAAGTTTCAGGGAAAGCTCCAAAGAATCCTGCTCCACCCATTTTTTGTTGCTCCATCATACGACGAATAAACTCTGGTTGAGTAATTACAATTGGAGCATCATCAATACTCATGCTTTCGAAAGAAACATTAAATTTATCTTTGTTCACAACTGTTTCAAACAATGGTTTCAATGCTTCCTCATCTTCTTTTGACAATTTAGATGGTAAAATTTCATCTTTCTTGATCAATTTATCCAATGTATCAGAATCAACACGAACAAAAGAAATATTTTCAATTGATTGCTCTAATTTAGAAATCCAATGCGAAACCAACGGACCATCTAAACTTAACACATCATACCCTCTATCTTTTGCTTTTTTCACAAATGAAAACTGCTCATCAGGAGAATTAGTATACAATACTATTGTTTTTCCGTCTTTATCCGTTTGTAAAGTTGAAATTTTCTCTTTGTATTCTTCAATTGTGAAATAAGTTCCGTCTGTATTTTTAACCAATGAGAATCCTTTTGCTTTTTCTGCAAATTTCTCATCAGATAAAGAACCATACTGAACAAAGATTTGTAAATCATCCCATTTTTCTTCGAAATCTTTACGGTCTTTTTTGAACATTTCAGCTAACTTGTCTACTACTTTTTTAGTAATGTGAGCAGAAATTTTCTTCACATTTCCATCACTTTGTAAGTAAGAACGAGAAACATTCAATGGAATATCTGGTGAATCAATTACACCGTGTAACAATGTCAAGAATTCAGGAACTATTTCAGCTACACTATCTGTAATAAATACTTGATTTGAGTATAAATTGATTTTATTACGTTGAACCTCAACATTTTCTTTAATTTTAGGGAAGTATAAAATCCCAGTTAAATTAAATGGGTAATCCACATTTAAATGAATATGAAATAATGGGCTATCAAAAGATGTTGGGTACAATTCTCTGTAAAAAGCATCATAATCATCTTTATTTAAGTCAATTGGAGCTTTTGTCCATGCTGGCTCTGGATTATTGATTTGATTTTCAACTTCAATAGCAACTCTTTTAACTTTATCATTATCATCTTTTTCGCCTTCTGGAGAATCAATGTATTCTGTTTTAGTTCCAAAGTAAACTGGAGTTGGTAAAAATTTACAGTATTTATCTAAAATTCCTGAAACTCTCGCTTTTTCTAAAAACTCTTTTGATTCTTCAGAAATGTAAAGAACGATATCTGTTCCTCTATCCGTTTTCTCGATATCTGTAATTGTAAATTCAGGAGAACCATTACTTTCCCATTGAACTGCTTTTGCTCCATCATGACGAGAAAGTGTTCGAATTTGAACCTTTTCCGCTACCATGAATCCAGAATAAAATCCTAATCCAAAATGTCCGATAATTTGTTCAGCTCCTTCTTGTCCTTTGTATTGTTGTAAAAACTCTTCAGCTCCAGAAAAAGCAATTTGATTGATGTATTTATCAATCTCCTCTTCTGTCATACCAATTCCTCTGTCTCTAATAGTAAGAGTTTTTTCAACTGGATCTAAAATCACATCCACTCTCAAATCTCCTAACTCACCTTTGAATTCTCCATTAGAAGAAAGGAATTTCAATTTTTGTGTTGCATCTACTGCATTTGAAACCAATTCTCTTAAGAAAATCTCATGGTCTGAGTACAAGAATTTTTTAATAATAGGAAAAATGTTTTCCGTTTGAACATTAATTTGGCCTGTTCTCATAATTTGTTTAAATTTTGTTTCCTCCTTTAAATCAATGTTTATGCCATTCAAAAAAACTGACAAACTGTCGTAAATTTTTAGACAAACTGACGTGAAGAAGACCGATGTTTATTATTAATTTTGAAAGTTATATTAATTAAGTCTTGATTTTAGAAATTCTATATACACTCATTTTACTTTTAGCTTTTCGCTATTGGACTTTTCTGCAATTAAAAAATTTACCTCTTTGGGTTATGCCATCCGCATTTCTTATCAAAATAGGAGTAGGTATCTTTTTTTTAAGCATGTATTTACATCCAGATACTAATAATTCTGTACCTTCAGATACAATGCGCTTTTTAGCTGAAAGTAAAAATCTAAGGAATGTCTTCTCTGTTTCGATTAAAGATTTTTTTTCTCTATTATTTGGCTTTGGGGATGATGAATATTTAATAAAAAAATACCTTCAAGACACTTTTCTTTGGGATGCTGGAAGTGTAACAATCGTAAATGATTCTCGAAATATTATTCGTCTTCATAGTGTGATTCAATTTGTTTCATTTGGTTCGGCTTATATTCACTCACTTTTCATGTGTTTTATAGCATTAATTGGATTAAAACATTTGTTTATTGCCTTTCAACCTTACTCAAAAATCAACCCGCTACTCTTTTTCTTTTCCATTTTACTCTTTCCAAGTATTTTGTTTTGGACCTCAGGAATTTTAAAAGAACCTATTTTATTATTAGGGTTAGGCCTCTGTACTCGCTCTTTTTTATCAATTGAATCTAAAAAACAAAGATTTATTTATGGTTCAGTTGGTGCCATATTACTTTTTAGTATTAAGCCTTATGTACTTGCTAGTATCATTCCAGCCATTCTATTTTACCTTTTGTATAAATACTTATTTAAAGAAAAAATCCTCGCTAGTTTTATTTCGTTAATTATTCTAATTGTTTTAAGCATACTAATTTTAAAACCAATCAGAGTCAAAACAGTCGATTTTCTCTCAAGAAAACAATATGATTTTGACCATATTGGTCGAGGCGGACTTTTCATTAAAGGGGATACAAGTCAATTTTACTTTAATCCAAGCCAATTTAATAAATTAGATATTGATCTCAAACATAAATTAGTCGAAATAAAAAAACCGACTTATTGCCTAATTGTATCTAAAAAAAATCTATACGACCCTGTTCGAAGAAACATTAATCCAGATCACAAAAAAAGAAAATTGCGATATTATGTAGGCGGAGCAAATAGCTACATCAAAACAACAATGATAAATCGTTCAGCAATACAATTATTAAAAAACATTCCCGAAGCTCTTATTAACAGCTATTTTCGACCTTTTCCATTCGACCCTGGAAGTAATTTAAAATATCCTGCGCTGTTTGAAGTTTGGTTACTGTCGTTTATACTTATTTATTCTATAATTAATAGAAGAAAATTAAATTCGGTCGAAAAGGCCCTTGTAATAAGTTTACTTATTTTCTCTATTTTACTTCTACTTATAATTGGATGGACAACACCCGTAATTGGTGCAATATTCAGATATAGATTCCCCGCACTTTTAGCATTAATAATGGTAAGTTTGATTATAATTAAACCAAAGGAAATTAAATTTCAATGATTATATCATTTCTATATTTCATACTCCTAGTTTTAATATTAAGGTCTTTTAGTTTTTTTAAACTAAGCAATCTTAATCAATGGACAATGTCTTTTGCATTTGCATTAAAAGTCTTAATGGGATTGTTTTTTTCATACATCTATATTTATTCGATGAAAAATGTTTCTGAACCTTCAGATGCAATGCGATTTTTAGATGAAAGCAATCAACTATATGCTGTATTTTTTAAATCTAAAAGTGATTTTTTCGCTCTTTTAACAGGAATTGGAGATAATGCAAGAATGATTCATGAACATATGGATAAAACATTTATTTGGGATGCTGGAAATTTCACTCTGATAAACGATTCACGCAACACCATAAGAATCAACTGCTTGTTTAGATTTATTTCTTTTGGAAATGATTTTGTAAATATAATACTGATGTGCTTTTTATCATTGATCGGTATTCATCAATTATATATTTCTATTCAACCACTTTCAAAATTACCACCAAAAATATTGTTTTACTCTTTGTTATTATTCCCGAGTTTACTTTTTTGGTCATCTAGCAATTTAAAAGAACCACTATTAGTTTTAGGAATTGGTCTATTTGCAAGAGCATTATTAAAAAAAGATAAAATTTTAAAAAGAATTGTAATAGGATCCTCAGCAGCAACTATAATGATATTATTCAAACCATATATATTATTGTGTCTCCTACCAGGAATTATATTCTATCTATTCAATAAAATTATTTGTAAAAATAAACTCATTTATTCCACTTTAACTTTTCTTTTTGTTGGCATTATAGGTATTATTTCTTTTCCAAATCAAAGACAACGTTTCACTGAAAATCTTTCTAGAAAACAATTCTACGTTGAAAATGTTGGAAAAGGTGGGATTCATGTCTATTGTAAAAAAGGGTATTATTATTTTAAACCACATCAATACAAGAACTTAAAAATTGAAAACAATAAAGTTACACTTATCCATCCAAGTGATGCCATTTTTTTATCCGTAAATATGGAGGAAAAAGAGGTATATGTCCATTTAAAACCGACTGGTAAAAAATGGAAAATTCATATCATTATGCCTGGAACCAATAGCTATATTAAAACAAAAGAGATTCAAAACTCTTTCACTCAATTAGTATTAAATGTTCCTGAAGCAATTATTAACACCTTTTTTAGACCTTTTCCGTTTGATAATGGTAGTTTCTTGAAATATCCAGCGATGCTAGAAGTTTGGGGGTTAACTTTATTTTTAGCACTGTCTATACTATTTAAAAGAAAACTTGAAGCTGACTCAAAAAATTTAATAGCATGCCTTCTAATTTTTGCATTATCCTTGGCATTATTAATAGGTTGGACCACACCTGTAACTGGCGCCATTGTTCGTTTTAGATTTCCGATTCAATTAGCATTATTTATTATTGGCTCAATTCTTATAGACTTTGAAAAATTATTAAAAAAAGTAAAATATGAATAAATACGCATTTATTACTGGTGCTACATCTGGTTTTGGTGAAGCTTGTGCTACAATTTTCGCTGAAAATGGTTGGAACTTGATAATTACTGGAAGAAGGGAAGATCGATTAACTAAACTTTCAAATACTTTAAAAACTAAATTCAAGATTCAAATATCAACTTTATGTTTTGATGTCCGAAATTTGGAGGAAGTAAATAAAGCAGTTGATTCACTTCCTCTTGAAATAAAAAATTCAATTGAGATTTTAATAAATAATGCAGGTTTAGCTGTAGGAAGAGGTCCAATTGATACTGGATTAATAGAGGATTGGGAAAGAATGATCGATACAAATATTAAAGGCCTATTATATATTTCAAAAGCAATTATTCCTTTTCTTAAAGAAAATAAAAAAGGACATATTTTCAACCTTGGAAGCATTGCAGGTAAAGAAGTTTACCCTGGAGGCAATGTATATTGCGCAACAAAACATGCTGTTGACGCACTTTCAAGAGCGATGAGAATTGATTTAGTAGAACACTCAATAAAGGTAACAAATATTGCACCCGGTGCAGCAGATACGGAATTTTCTATTGTACGATTTAAAGGGGATAATGATACTGCTGCAAGTGTTTATGACGGATTTGAACCATTGGTCGCTCAAGATATTGCAGAAACGATTTATTTTGTTGCTACTCGTCCTCAACATGTAACAATAAATGATCTTACAATAATGCCTACAGCTCAAGCTTCTGCGACAGTAATTTGGAAAAGTTAATAGAACTAAGCTAAAACCTGAATTAATTTATCAACCTCTTCTTTCGTATTGAAGGAGTGTAAACAAATTCGAATTCCTTCACTACCAATAGGAACAGTAGGTGAAAAGATAGGTTTTACTGCTAGATTGAGAGCTTGAATTTTTAAAGCTATTTCTTTCGTTTTCAAAATATCACCGATTTTAAATAACTGAATAGGTGATTTTTCATCGGAAATACATTTTTTTAAGTCAACTTTAGATCGAAAATAGGCGATTACTTCATGCAATTTTATTTGTTCAGTTTCAATTGCATTATTTTGAAGAATTGAAACAATTCGAGAATAAGCATCTGGAGGCAAGGCAGTTGTATAAATTAATGATCTAGAAAAATTAATTAAATAATCTTTTACATTTTGATTTGTTAAAACACAAGCGCCATGCGATCCAAAAGCTTTACCAAAAGTTATTAATCTAGCGAAAATTTTATTTTGAAGATTAAATAGGTTTACCAATCCTTTTCCTTTCTCTCCAAACACACCACCTGAATGTGCTTCATCTACAATAAGATACGCTTTGTGTTTTTCGCACAATTCAGAAATTTTCATCAAAGGTGAAATATCACCATCCATTGAATACAAAGACTCAACTACAACATACTTAACTCCTTCAAATCGAACTAATTTCAATTCTAAATCGTACAAATCATTATGTTTAAATGATTTAGAATTAGCAAAACCTAATCGAACTCCATCACGAATACTCGCGTGAATAAATTCGTCATATATCACTAAATCTCCTCTTTGAGGAATAGAACTAAAAAAACCTAGATTTGCATCATAACCAGAATTAAAAACAAGTGCAGCGTCTGATTCAAAAAATTCAGCCAAATAACTTTCTGCTTTTAAAGCTTCTTTTGAAGTTCCTGAAATCAATCTAGAACCAGTACTTCCATAAGATGAAATATCAGAAGTTGACTTCCATTTAGAATAACCTAGATAATCATTTGAATAAAAATCTATATATTCTTCAAACGAAGAAAGGGAACGTAATGTCCCCTCTTCTATTCTTTTATTTAATTTATCTTGAAGTTTTTGATCCACCTATAAATTTTCTACTGTAGAAACTTTTCTTGGTTCAAACCCAGCCTCTTTCGCTGCTAATAAATCTGAAGCTCTTTGAGCCTCTTTTGCTTTTCTTGCATCAATTATTGCATCAGGATGTGTTACCGGTTTTTCACCATCAGCAAATGCCGCTTTAGGTATCAATCCTAATATTTCAAACATTTCTTTGTCCTCATTGAATTCAGGATTTGGAGTTGTCAATAATTTATCACCTGCAAAAATTGAACTTGCACCAGCCAAGAAACACAAAGCTTGACCTTCCATAGTCATTTTAGTCCTTCCTGCTGAAAGTCTAACAACTGATTTAGGAAAAGCGATTCTAGTTGTTGCAACCATACGAATTAACTCCCATTGTTCAATTGGTTTTTGGTCTTCTAATGGTGTGCCTTCGATAGCAACTAAAGCGTTAATCGGAATAGAATCTGGAGGAGTTTCCATTTCAACATAGCTCATTAAAAGTCCAACTCTATCTTCTATAGCCTCACCCATTCCTATAATCCCGCCAGAACAAACAGTTATACCAGCTTTACGCGCATTTTCAATTGTATTTAAACGGTCTTCGTATTCTCTTGTAGAAATTACATCTCCATAAAACTCTTTAGAAGTATCTAAATTATGATTATAAGCAAATAATCCAGCATTTTTTAAACGCTTAGCTTGATCTTCATTCATCATACCCAACGTACAACAAACTTCCATGTCTAAATCATTCACAGCTTGAACCATTTCAACAACATTGTCAAAATCTTTATTATCTCTCACTTCTCTCCAAGCAGCCCCCATGCACAAACGAGATGAACCATTTGCTTTTGCATTTTTAGCTTGTTCAATAACAGAATCAACCGTCATTAATTTATGAGCTTCAACATCAGTGTGATAACGTGCAGCTTGAGGACAATACCCACAATCTTCAGAACAACCTCCTGTTTTAATACTCAATAAAGAAGACATTTGAACTTCTCTAGGATTATGAAATTGACGGTGAATTGTAGCTGCTTCAAAAACCAATTCCAAAAGTGGTTTATTATATAAAGCTAGTAATGTGTCTTTTGTATTATAAGCTGGATTTACTTTCATCTTGTTTATTTTTGTGGTACAAAGATAAAGCATTGTACCGAGATTATTAAATCAGTAATGTTATTTTTTAAATGGCTTAACCATTTTTAAAAAAATAGTAATTCAATAAATACTATCCTTTGTTCAACAAACAAACTGCATATGCCTTAATGGCTTTGCCTTCTCCAAAAGAATCTACTTTTTCATGAGTAGTAGCTTTTAATGAAACTGCGTCAGAATCTACTTGTAAAATAGCAGCTAAAATTTCTTGCATTTCTGGTATATGAGGATTCAATTTTGGTTTTTCAAGAATAACAGTACAGTCAATATTAATAACTTTATATCTCTTTTCATGTATCAAATTCATCACATTTTTCAAAAGAATCTTACTATCAATCCCTTTATATTGAGGATCTGTATCCGAAAAATGAAAACCAATATCTCTTAAATTAGCAGCACCTAAAAGCGCATCACAAATTGCATGAATCAAAACATCTGCATCTGAGTGACCAACAGCTCCAAATTCAGAAGGAATTTGTTTTCCTCCTATAAAAAGTAAATGTCCATCCGCTAAACGGTGGACATCAACTCCAAAACCTATTCTAATATTCATGCCTTTTATTTTTCTTCTTTCGCTACAGAATCTCCAAAAGTATAGCGCAAAGTAAAACGAATTGTGTTTGCTAACGGACTATTTCTTCCACTTACAGAAACAAGGTAAGACATATCTATACCTAAATTATTGTACTTAAATCCAGCACCAAAATTTACATATTTTCTATTTCCTTTATTTTTACTTTCATAAAAATAACCAGTTCTCAAAGCAAAAACATCATTATACCAATATTCCATACCAGTAGCAATATTTATTTCTGAAAGCTCTTCTTTCAATTTTGAACCTTTAACAACTTGATATGAACCATCTGAATTTTGAACATAACTTCCACTAGCGTCTTTAACTAATGTCCCAGGTGCATCATTAAAAGATTGCAACATTCCTGCTATTACACCAATATCATTATTTTTTCCGGAAGCAATAGTGGTTCCGTCAGCAGCATATATAGGAGGCGTTGGAACCAATAACTTTTGAAGTTCAAATGCTAATAATAAACTATTATATTTATCTAATTCAGCTTTATAAGAAGTTGCAACTTTTATATTCATAGGTATAAAATCTCGTCTTGAGTTTTCTGAATAAGCAATTTTACTCCCGATACTATTCAAAGTCGTTGCAAATACAAAATCTCCATTCGTGGTTGCAATTTTAGCATTGTCATTCAGATAAGTAAACGAAATATCTGTAGCTCCAGCAACCCCCGCTTTAGTGTTGACTCCTCCTGTAACTAATCCTCCTGTTAAATTCGAATACGCAAAATTAGCGTTGACACCAACACTCATTTTTGGACTTAACTTAAAAGCATAGGCCCCAGTAATTTCATATTCATTTGGTTTATCATTTCTTATTATACTCCCTGAATTATCTGTAAAAGTAATCTCTCCTAAACTGAAATACCTTAAAGATCCACCAATAGTATGCTTATCACTCAATTTTGCATATCCCGATAAATAAGACAAACTAATATCATTCGTCAATTGTCTTAACCAAGGCACATATGACATTCCTATTTCGCCTTTTTTCTTAGCAAAACTTAGCATTGAAGTATTCCAATATATCGATGTCGAATTCGGACTCAAAGCAGTTCCAGCTTCCCCCATTCCCCCTGCCCTTGAATCTGGAGTAATAGATAAAAATGGCATTGCAGTGGTAATTGAATTTAATTGTAGGTCTTTATTAGTCGCACCTGTTTTTTGAGAAAAAGAAAATTCAGTAAAGAATAATGCAATTAATAAACTGACATATATATATTTCATAAAAAAATTATTTTTAACACTTAGACAAATATATACGTTATTCATCAACTTTTATTGTATTGCTATTTTAAAATAACCAATTTTTCTGTTTTTTCTTCTGATTTCCCATCTGAAGATTTTACTTTTAATTTATAAACATATACTCCAGTTGCTAATTTATCACCGTATTCGTCTAATGCATCCCAACCAATACCCTCGCTTCTAAAACCATTTGTTAAAACCATTTGATTAATTGTTTTCACTAATTTTCCTGAAACTGTAAAAATTTGAATTTGAGTTTCTAATTCATTACATATCTGATTATGCTCAAAGTAAAATTGGGTTTTTGATGAAAATGGATTAGGATAATTTAATACATGATCCAATGATAAGTTCTGTTTATCTTGAACAATAAAATCAATCGAATGCTGTGATGAATTATCATTAACATCCCATGCCTTAAGTGTTAATGTATGCCTACCATTTTCTAGTTTCGGAAAATTATATTGAATTGACCCAGACTTATATGAATCTAAATCAGAAGTGTAATAATCATTTAGAACGATAGGTTTTGATGTATTTTGATCGATAATGGCAACAATATCATGACCAATTCCGTTTCCGACTGTATTAATCCCGTTATCATCAAAAAGATTTACCATTAACACTGGATTTTCATTTGTAATCCCTCCACTTACAAAATTTTTATTGTTTAAAAATAAAGAAATTTCAGGACCAATATTATCAATAATTCCGTTTTTATCAATCCCCCCAACAATAAAATTCGTATCTAATCCATTTGCATCTATAACTTGATTATCAGCATAATAACTTATCTTACCTTTTCCATAAGCATAATTAATATCTTTTGGGACAATGAATGAAAATTCAAAATAACCATTTTTAACAGTTGCTTTACCTTTATAAATCGCATTTTTCTGAAGTTCAAAATTAATTTTAGGTGATGCAGGATCTTGTCCTAAAGTATTGTTCAATTTAGCTTTATCATAAACTGTTGGTGCAATTGTTCCGTTGAAATTAGTTAATACGTTTGATGAAAAATCTATGATATGGCCTTTTACAGTAACTTTACTCAAAGCTTTAATTGTATCTAAACCAGTTATCAATGGATCTTTTGAATTAATACTATCTGTTACAATCTTCATTATTGGTAATGCAATTCGTAGGGCAGGATCACCAATTAAAGTAAAACTTCGTTTGTTATCAGATGACCCAGAAGCATTTTTAGTTTGCATCATAATCTGACCAAAAGCTAATGGTAGATTATTTACATCTCTTGAAAAAACATTTTCATAAAATTTTTGACCTGTAGTTGTATTCACACCAAAAAATACAGACCTGGTTGTTGTCATTAGAGCTATCGATCCACCAATTGGATTTAATGAAACCCATTCACCTGCAGAAACTCTTGATGGATCATCATATTTTGTGAATTCACAAGTAGCAGACACCATTAAATTCAATGTATTAATATTATTCCAACTTTGAATTTGAGGTGTCGTAATCACTCTTTCTTCTGCAACACCTGTTTCTCCACCATGGCCGACATAATTAATCACAAGTGCACCTCTTTCTACTCTATCTGAAATTGCATTATACACATCTGGATACCTCTGTCCTCCGGCATTTGAAATTTGAGAATATGCATCCAAATAAATTTTATCCAAATTAATCTCAGGATGATTCGAATTAATCATTTTGGAATTTGGCTCTGTATCTTGATTGATAAAATAACCATTTTCTTCATCATCAGCAATTAAAATTGTCTTTAATCTCCAATCTCCAAAAGTAGAATTACTTTGAGTATTCCCTCCACAACATACAGTATTTGAACCTGAATAAAGAGTAGATCCATTTTTTAAATAATGTTCAATTTTATCAACTTGTTGTTTTGCATTAGTCGCATTTGAAATTAACAATCTACCAATACCTATATCTAATAAATCATATGGTTCCATTGATTCATTTTGATCATACATACCATAATAATCATCTGAAACCATCGCTGAAATTGAATTTTCAGAACTTAAAACTTGATAGGTAGGAATATAATTATTATTATTCGCTAATCTATTTTTAGGATCATATGTTCCGTCGCCAAATAATAATAGAAAGTCGGGAGCAGTTATAGGATTTGAAAAAGAACGATCATAAAACATTTTACCAAAGCTTCTAATTGCTGTAGGATCCATCATTCCAGAGCTAAATTCATTAAAAACCTGTTCTGAAGTCACAACATGTACCTTTAATCCTTTTTCTCTATGCAAATTCGCTAAACGATTAGCCTGATCAATAAAATCAGCATGTGTAACTATCAAATAATCAGCCTGTGGAAGAGCGTGTAAATTTTGATTATCAACTTTACCAACTCGTTCAGGCACATAAAAATTTTGATTATCAAATGCTACAAATTCTCTCAAACTATCTGTTGATAATCTGAATGAAAAAACATTCCCTACTAAATTACCATTTATAAATTGAGGAATATGTCGATTTGTAATATCCATAACCTTAACTGTTGATGGTACATTTTGAATAATAAAATTTCCAATATTACCTAATCCAACAGAACTAATATCGCGGAAATTAAATTGATTATCTGTAAAATATAAATTTCTTCTTGCGTTTAGAGAAATTCTATCCAAATAAACTTTCACACTAGGAGAATTTCTTGTTATACCAATTTTGAAAGGTATAAAATCTGAAGGATTAGTTAAAACCATCGATAATTCAGTTCTTCCAAAGTCTCCGACTGGTAAAAAAGATGATTTTAATACATTCCCATTCACACTATATAATTGATTTGTCCCCGAATTTGTCTGAGAATTTGAAGCCATAGAAACATCAAATTGCACATTATTATTAGCAATATTTGGAATTGTGAAATTGAAAATTTGTTCTAAATTTTCATCAAAACGTTCACCATACCATCTTTGTCCTCCACCTACTAATGATATGAGATCATTTTCATGTACATCAAAATATGAATAAGTATCTACTTGTTTATTAACAGATTGGTCTACCGAACTAATATCCTTAATTCTTAACGGTTGTTCTTCCTCACTGATATTTATGAAATAATTAGATTGATCAGAGTAAATATTTTTATCATTATAAAAATTACCATTCACATCTTTCAACCATTTATTTGGTCCCCAAGCAAAAAAAAGAATGTAATCATTATCATTAAAAACACCATCATTTTCACCTTCAACATAAATTGCATTTTTTGCTAAATCATCCGTTCTAGATTCAGAATTTAATTCTGGTAATCTACCATCACCATTTCCATAAATATTAATTTTTTTAGGGTTCAAACTAGAAGTGTTTATTCCACATCCTTCCAAAAAAGACTTATCAATTTTATACACTCCATCTTTAGTGACAGAAATCTTAAACCAAAACCCATCAGCTAACACGGAAGAAGTAACAAATGACTTTTCTTTAGATTTTAAATTTATTGTATTATCGTTTTCTATTTTAAAATGAATTGAACTAATTCTTTTGATTCTATTATCTAACTTAACAAAAGGAAACATATTTATCGTAGCAAATAACTTGTGGCTAGCATTTGTCAATTTATAATTTAGTTCTAACTCCTCATTAACTAAAATATTCTGGGATGTTAGGTAATTTATTTCTTCAGGTAAAGCATCTTCTATAGTATAATTAATGAGTGAAATTTTAGAAGTCACATTACTAGATACTTCTTGAACCCAGAAAAAATTAGGTTTGTTTAAAGTGAAATTCTGATTATAAATAGAAGGAATTAAAAGTTTTTCACCTTGATATTCAATGATTTTTGGTTTCTCCCAGTCAACAGAAATATTTAATAATTGTTGACTAGAAACAAAATTTGAAACAAAATAAAAGATGATTGAATAGAAAATTTTAAGACTTCTTTTAAAGCACATAGAAATATGATTTTGTAATTGCAAATATCAGCATCATTTGAATTCATTTGTAAAAAAACGAAAATAATCTTTGATTATTATAAACGAATTACAATATTTGTAACTTCTTACGAGAATATCCGTTAAGTAAATTGTAGTTCTGGTATTTCATTTAAAAACTATTAATGAAAAATTTGAAAAATATTTTTGTACTTTTTATTTTTGTAATTGTAAGTGAAGCTGCTTTAGCGCAAGACCCTACTTTTACTCAGTTTTATGCAAATCCGTTGTATTTAAATCCAGCTTTTGCGGGTTCAAATAACTGTCCAAGATTTGCATTAAATTACAGAAATGAATGGCCTAATTTATCGGGGAATTATACTACATATAGTGCTTCTTACGATCAGCACATTAAAAATATTTCAGGAGGAATTGGTGTTTTAGTAACTCATGATGAACAAGGACAAGGAACTATTAAAACAAATATGCTTGGCCTAATTTATTCTTACCATTTAAAAATTACAAGAAAATTTTCTATTCGTTTTGGTGCTCAGGCTTCTTATTATCAAAAATCATTAGATTGGAATAAATTAACTTTTGGTGATATGATTGATCCAAGAAAAGGATTTATTTATGAATCAGGGGATCAACCTCGTGGTGGGTCTACAAATTATTTTGATGCATCAGCTGGAATTTTAGGGTATACTAAGCATTTGTTTTTTGGAGTTTCTGCTCACCATTTAAACAGACCTGATGAATCAATGATTAAAGGTCATTCATATACTCCTGTTAGATTAACGGGACATATTGGTGCCGAAATTAGAATTGGTAGCAAATCAAAATACAATAACCAAACTTCAATAATGCCAAATATTATATATCAATATCAAAATGGATTTCAAGAATTAAATATTGGAACCTATGTAAAATATAGTAACTTTACATTTGGAGCTTGGTTAAGAAACAAAGATGCATTTATTTTATCTTTAGGAATAAATACAGGTTCATTTAAAATTGGATATAGTTACGACATAACTGTCTCAAAGTTAAACAATGGAGTATCAGGAGGTTCACACGAAGTTTCACTTGGTTTAAAT
>CAMDMY010000071.1 GCA_945902775.1 Chryseobacterium gleum
AAATGTTCTTTCGCTTCAAAAATGATGGAAACTTCTTGAATTAACGCGGAATAATAGCTCAAATTTCCAAAATAGGAAATAGGGAAAATTTGAGACATATTCTATTTTATAATATTAAATAAACGTTCCCAACGAATTCCTGCATAAGCACTTTTAGAAAACCATACCATTGAAGCTCTTCCAACTACATGATCTTCTGGTACACAACCCCAAACTCTTGAATCGGCAGAATTATATCGGTTATCTCCCATTAACCAATAGTAATTCATTGCAAAAGTGTAGGTTGTTGCTTTTTTACCATCAATTAAAATTCCGTTTTTTGTTTCTTGTAAAGTATGACCTTCATAAGCGGTGATAATTCTTCTATACCATGCAATATTTGCTGCGTCAATCATAACCGTTTGGCCTTTTCTAGGAATCTGGAAACGAGTAAAATCAGTTGTTGTGTTGTTTATTAAAGGATCTTTTGGAAACATTCTTAAATTCGTCAACATTTGGGATCCAGTTGGAGCCGATTTTGTCGTGTCAGCATATTGAACTTCAATGTTTAATTCGAATTTTGCCTTTGGATTAGCACGTTTTAATTGATTTAACTGTAGTTTAGTTAAATTCATTATCCACATATTATTTTCGATTGGGTAATAATCGTTTCTTTCTTTTTCGATTCCCATTTCAAACATTTTCGCATCTGAAATAGTATTGATATTTGAAACTAGGTATTGAAGATTCTGAAATTCAGGAATAAAAGCGGGTTTGTTATTAATGTATAAAACAGACTTTTTAAGTTCTATCCAATCGCCAGCAATTGCAACACATCGTTTGATATAATTTTCACGTTTATCAACTGGACGGTAAATTAATCCATGATGTGAAATATAATCTAAACCGCTACCTTGTATTCCTCCTCGGCAATAGGTAATACCTTTCGCAATTTCAGTTCGTGCAATTTGTTTCCATTTATTGATGTCTTTAATGAATGGAATCATCATGTAATCATTGACTAATTCATTCACTTTGTTATTATCTACTGGACCTAATTTCGCTAAACTATCAGAATAGTATTTTTGAACGATTTGAGATTTTCTAGCAGTTTCTTCACTCGTTTTAAAGTAATAAAAAGCTTCGTCATTTAAAATTCCATAATAATCATGTCCCATTAAACCATCTGGCATTCTAGGATCGTAAACTGCAGTATCTCCTGAAGGGTAATTGAAAACTACTACATCATTACGAGTTACTTTAGATAATCCAGGTAGACGCGTGTAGTTAACCGTTTCTAAATCTGAATACGATTTTACAGTTACCCAAGGAATAGTATTGTGAACCAATGGAAAGGATAGGGGAGTAACAGGTACTTTTGGACCGTAAGCTAATTTATTTACAAATAAAAAGTCACCAACCAAAAGTGTTTTCTCCATCGAACCTGTTGGAATTTGGAATGGTTCAAAAACATACGTACGAATAATACTCGCAGCAACCAAAGCAAACATGATTGAATCACCCCATTCTTTTACTTTTGTTTTTTGTCCCGGTTTTTCTCTTGAAATAGCATTTAGAGCCAAAGCAATTGCGTGTCCGATAATAGGTAATGATAGAAATAATGCTAAATGATCACCCCAAGATCTATCATGCACTTCTTTGCCGTTCATCCAATTAGTTTCTGGTAGAATATCACTTTCTGATTTAGCTATTTTTGCTAAAATAATGTATGGAAAGAAAATACCTTGAAGTGTATCAACCAAAGAAAAATACCCAAATCTTCTTATGTAACTTGTATTTACAACTGACCACATTATTAAATGAACTCCAGGAAAAACCATTAACAAAGCCCACCAAGGTTTTTTACAGCTTATTTTGAAAGCTATGTAATAATTGTATCCTGGAATTAAAGCTTCCCAAGATTGGCGCCCAGCTTGTTTAAAACTTTTTGACCATAAAGCTAAATAAGGATGAACTAATAAGAAAATGTAAAAATATAGAGCGTTCATTTTGGTTAAATTAGAAGTTTAAAACATCATTCATTTTGAATATACCTTTTTTGTTTTGCAGCCATTCAGCAGCAATAACAGCGCCTAGTGCAAATCCTTTTCGAGAGTGTGCAGCATGCGTGATTTCAATTGTGTCTATTGGTGAAACGTATTTAACAGTGTGTGTTCCAGGCACTTCTGGTTGTCTATATGAAGTCAACGATAATTGATTTCGATTCGTGAATGGAATTTCATCTTTTCCTAGAACCCAAGATAAATAATCTGAATTATTTTCTAAAATCCCATCGGCGATAGTGATAGCTGTTCCACTTGGTGAATCTAATTTTTGAAGGTGATGAACTTCTTCGATAGAAGCAGTGTAGTCGGTATTTCCAGACATTAATTGCGCTAATTTTTTGTTTAATTCAAAGAAAATATTGACACCAATACTAAAATTAGAAGCATGTAGTAAACTCCCTTCTAATTCTTTTACTATTTTTTCAACATAGTCAATTTTATCATTCCATCCTGTAGTCCCAATCACAACTGGGATTTTATTTTCTAAACAAAAGTCAATGTGTTTGATTGCAAGGTCAGGCTTTGTGAATTCAATTGCAATATCTACATTAGAGAAATCAGCGTAATGAACACCAACTTCGCTATTACAAATTAATACAATTTTATGTCCACGTTCTTCAGCAATTTTTTCAATTGCTTTACCCATTTTACCGTATCCAATAAGTGCTATGTTCATAATTTTTTATATTGTATTAAAACAAAATTAGAATTTATACTTTGGTAACCTATTCTTTTCGTGAAAATTAAATGACATTCCAACACCCAAAGAATTAAAACTATAGAGTTTGGGCTTTATTTGAAAGGTTAAATCTTCTGAAAGGTCAAATTTCACAAAATGGGCTTCAATTCCAGCATCGATAATCTGAATTAAATAAACAGCTCCAAATGTTAAAATAGATAAATCTCTTTTTCTAGCAAATGTTGTGTATTGTGTTACGAGACCTAAAGAATCAAATTGTTCCCATTTTGAATTTGTTGATCCTGAACCGTTTACATATCGATTATTGTATTCTGTTTTTAGATCGTGCTGAGTAGTTTGATTTTTGATTAATGAAGAACCTGTATAGGCAAGAAAAGCATAGATTAAAGGCACTTTCCAATAGACTTTGTTTTTTCCTTTTACACCTTTTTCCATGTTAATCGAATTATAAATCTGACCAGCAGCAGGTAAAATGGCTGAATAGATAACAGCCTTTTTGGGAGAATGTTGAGGAATAGAATCTATGATAAGTGAATCATTCTCTTGTGAAAACAAAAGTGATGAAAAACATAAAAATGCGATGATTAAACGCAGATTCATTATTTGTTCAAAATTTCGATAATTCGATTGAAATCCACTTCAGAGTTGAAATTGATAATGATTCTTCCAGTTCCACCAGCAGTTTTTGTCACCTCTACTTTTGAAGCTAATTTATCAGAGAAGTGCTCTTTAAATACAGCTTGAACACCAGACAATTCTGCTTCAGGTTGTGGTTCTTTCGTCGGTTTTTTATCTACATCTTCAGGTTCAGTCGGTTTTAATTTTCCTTGTTGGATTAAAATTTCAACATCTCTTACAGAAAGACTTTCTAATAAAATTTTATTAAAAATAGCCAATTGAAGAGCTTCGTCACCTGCTGAAACTAAAGCTCTAGCATGTCCCATAGAAATCAAATTATCACGAACTCCAGCTTGAATATCAGCAGGTAATTTTAATAATCGAATATGGTTGGTAATACTAGAACGACTTTTAGAAATCTTTTTACTTAATTCTTCTTGTGTCAATGTACATTCATCCAATAAACGTTGGTAAGAAATCGCAACCTCAATGGCATTTAAATCTTCACGTTGAATATTTTCAACCAACGCCATTTCTAGCATTGATTGGTCGTTTGCTACACGGATATAAGCAGGAACTTCTTTTAATTCAGCTAATTGAGAAGCTCGAAACCTTCTTTCACCTGAAATTAATTGGTATTTATCACGACCTAATTTACGAACAGTTAACGGCTGAATGATACCGTGTTCTGCAATTGAATCTCTTAATTCTTCTAATGCTTCTTTTTCAAAATTCGTTCTTGGGTTGAAAGGATTTGCTTCAATGTTTTCAATTGGAAGCATTGCAATAGAACCTACAACATCAGAATTTGTAGTTGAATTGGAAGTGATGTCTGTATTTGCGTTTTCAAGTAAAGCGCCTAAGCCTTTACCAAGTGCTGAACGTTTTTTAGTGTTCGATGTCATTATCTAATTCAATTTTTTTAGTGTCGTTACTGATTTTTGTCACGTTGTTTTTTTGTAAAACTTCTCTTGCAAAGTTAAGATAATTGATAGAGCCTTTACTTGATGCATCGTGCATAATGATTGTTTCGCCATGACTAGGAGCTTCTCCAAGTGTAGTGTTTCTGTGAATTACAGTATCAAAAACAAGTTCTTGAAAATGTGTTTTAACTTCTTCAACAACTTGATTAGCAAGTCTTAAACGAGAATCATACATCGTTAAAACAATTCCTTCAATTTCTAAATTTTCGTTTAAACGTCCTTGTACTATTTTAATAGTATTTAACAATTTTCCTAAACCTTCTAATGCGAAAAATTCACATTGAACAGGAATCATTACCGAATCAGATGCAGTCAATGCATTAACAGTAATTAAACCTAAAGAAGGAGAAGAATCTATGATTATAAAATCATAATCATCTTTGATTTTTTCTAAAGCAAGTTTCAACATATACTCACGATTCGGAAGGTCAATCATTTCGATTTCAGCACCAACTAAATCAATGTGAGATGGAATTAAATCCAAATTCGGATTTTTAGTATGTAAAATTAAATCTTTAGGATGTGCTCCATTCATCAAACAATCGTAAATATTGTTCGTGCTTTTTGGATTGAATCCAAGTCCTGATGTTGCATTTGCTTGTGGGTCAGCATCAACAATAAGTGTTTTGTATTCTAAAACCCCAAAGCATCCACCTAAATTGATAGCTGTTGTTGTTTTTCCAACTCCACCTTTTTGATTTGCGACCGTAATAATTTTTCCCATTAGAAATAATTTGAAGGCTAAAGATACGTCAAACTATGCTTATGTTCTCCTTCTTATTTCAGGTTTTTATTAACATTTTTAAGTGAAATTGATTTTGAATAAGTTAAGTAGTTTTAGCTGAACTTAGACGTTGACGGTTAAACTTAATTAAATTTATTTTAAACCAAAATTAGTCCCAAGATTGATTATTTTTTCTTCTAACAAAAGAGAGTGAAGCAATTGTTTCGTTTTCTCTTCTGAAATAGATAATCTCAATTGAATAGTAGCAATGTCTTGATTTCCAATACCTAATAAACTGATAATTTGTTTAGTTAAATCAGTGTCTGAAGTTGATTTTTGATTTTCGCTTAAACAAACATCACACTTTTGACAGTGAATAGGTTCTTGTCCAAAATAGACAAGTAATTGAGATAAACGACATGTAGGAACGGTTAAATAATCGATGGCTGCTTTTAATCGTTTGAATGCTAACTCTTTTCTTGTTTTATAAGATTCTTCTGAAATTCTTAAATAGTCATCTGGCAATCGTTCGTGTAAAAAAGTCACTGTCGGTAAAGATGATTGCCACGTTATATCGATAACACCATATTGTTCTAATAGTTTCAATTGATTGGTCAATTCAGAAGTTGAAATTTTTAATCTTTTAGCAAATTCCACTTCATTGATGTCAAAAAATTGATCAAATATTCCAGGATAACTTCTTGATAATAAAGTGATAATAGGAGATAATTTCTCAAATTTAATTTGAAAACTATACAATTCAGTATTTCCAATTGCAATTTTCACTTTAGTCGGACGAAAAACAGAATCAGAAAAAACGAGATCGTTATTCAATTCTAATATTTTAATCGAATGGTATGTATCTGATGGATTTAGAAGAAACTTATCTGTAAGTTGTTTAATTTCAAAAGGATATGTCTCTTCTTTTCCAGAGCCAATCGCAATTTTTAGATGATTACAAAGCGCTCTGTAGGTAGTTTTCACAACATCTAAAGAGGGGAATTGTCGTTTCGTTAAATCTTCCAATATCTCAACATCTCGATCTTCCCAGAAAACAACAGTTTTGGCTTCTAAACCATCTCTTCCTGCTCTTCCTGCTTCTTGAAAATAACCTTCTAAATTATTTGGAAATTCATAATGACAAACAAATCGAACGTTTGGTTTATCTATTCCCATTCCGAAAGCATTTGTAGCAACCATAATTTTTGTATTCCCTTCGAGCCACGAATCGAGCATCAATTTTCGATCATCACCGTTCATTCCGCCATGATAAATACCGACACTTAATTTTGATGCATGAAGTATTCTTGCAATGTCTTTTACACTTTTTCTAGTTTGACAATAAATAATTCCTGATTCATTTTTGTATTGATTGCAAAAATCAAGAACTTTCGATGTTTTATCAATGACTTTAAAAGTCGTGTAGCTTAAATTGGGGCGTGAAAATGAACCTTCAAAAATTTGAGGGTTTTTCAAATTAAGTTGTTGAATTATATCTTGTTGAACCTCCTTAGTTGCAGTAGCAGTTAAAGCAATGATTGGAACATTCGGATGGATTTCCCTTAGATCTTTAATGTCTTTATAAGATGGTCTAAAATCGTGCCCCCATTCTGATATACAATGAGCTTCATCAACAACAATAAGGGCTAAGTTCATTGATTTAAATCGTTCAATAAAAAGTTTCGATTTTAATCTTTCGGGAGAAGTATATAAAAAATCAAAACCTCCGAATCTAGCGTTGTCCAAAGCAATATCAAGTTCACGATAACTCATTCCGCTAATCAATTCCTTTGCACGAATACCTTTTGAATTTAAATTTTTAACCTGATCTTGCATTAAAGCAATCAAAGGAGAAACGACTAAAGTTAAACCTTCACGAGCTAAGCCTGGAATTTGAAAGCAAATCGATTTCCCTCCACCTGTCGGTAATAACGCCAATGTATCGTGACCATAAATAGCAGTGTCAATTATTTCTTTTTGAAGTGGACGAAAAGTATCGAATCCCCAAAAACGTTTTAATATTTCTCTGCTTTTATCCATTCATTAAATGCTTTTATGAATACAAATTTAAACAATTTATACATTTAGAAGTACTTAAATTAACACATTCAATTTTAGATTGTTAAACCATTTTGTTTAATAATAACTCTATTAAAAAGATAGAATAATGAATAAAACATTATTAATTAGTAAGAAAGCGAGTAGTAGATGGGGATTTTGTCAGTAATTATATTTAAATTCGCATTTATCTATAAAAAATAATAAGCATGTTAAACGACACAACATCTATAAAAGTTACTTTAACTAAAAACTCTCATATAAATCAGGTTGATTGGGATAATATTCCTTTTGGTAGAATATTCTCTGATCACATGTTGGTTATGGATTATAAAGATGGTGAGTGGGCTCAACCTGAAATTTTACCTTTTGGTAATTTATCGTTGAATCCTGCAACTTCTGCAATTCACTACGGTCAATCAGTTTTTGAAGGAATGAAAGCATACAAAGGTGAGACAGGAGATGTTTTCATTTTTCGTCCAGAAATGAACGCGAAAAGATTTAGAGAATCATGTGAGCGTATGTGTATGGCAACTATACCTGACGATGTTTTCGTTGAGTTAGTTAGAAAAATTGTTGATATTGAACGTGATTGGATTTCTACTAAGCCAGATTACTCTTTATATATCAGACCATTTATGTTTGCAACGGATGATTTTATTGGTGTAAAACCTTCCGAGACTTATAAATTTGTAATTTTTACTTGCCCTGTAGGAGCATACTATACTGAACCTGTTAGTGTTAAAATTGAAGAACATTACACAAGAGCTGCTGCTGGTGGTGTTGGTCTAGCGAAAACTGCAGGAAATTATGCTGCTGCTTTGTATCCAGCTAAACAAGGTCAATTAAAAGGATTTCATCAATTAGTTTGGACAGATGCGAAAGAGCATAAATACATTGAGGAGTCAGGAACAATGAATATTTTGTTTGTGATTAATGGTGTTTTAGTAACTCCATCTGAAGATTCTGATACCATTTTAAAGGGTACAACTAAAAGAGCTGTTTTAGAAGTAGCTGAAAGTTGGGGTATGAAAGTGGAAGAAAGAAAAGTTTTAGTTGAAGAAGTAATTAAAGGGATTAAAGACGGTTCTATAACTGAAGTTTTTGGTGCTGGAACAGCTGCGACAATCGCACATATTATCAAAGTAGGATTTAGAGATGAACTTTTAGAATTAAGTCCAGTTGAAACTAGAACTTTTTCTAACAAAGTGAAAAATTACTTAGATGATTTAAAATCAGGGAAAATTGAGGACACAAACAATTGGTGTTTGAAAGTTTAAAAGCAAATATTTAACAAAAAAAAATCCCATTCAATTGAATGGGATTTTTTTTGATCAAATATTAACTTACCAAGTGAAAAATTTGGTAAAAGAAGGATCTACTCCACCATTCAAAAAGACTTCCATTTTACATGAACCATTGGTCCCTATAAAAACCATTTTAAAATCATTGTTTCCTATTGTTTGTGTTTTAAACTCCTGAACATTATTAATTACATTATCTGGATACCATCCTTTTACATAATCATAAACCCATCTAGGTTTTTGAATTGTTGGATCTGTAGGTATAATAGATAAATTTGTCATACGTACAACTAGTGTTGTATTCTTTGTTAAGTTTGCTTCAAAACTATAACTCTCACCAGGTATTAAAACAGTTCCAGTTGGTAAATTAAAAATATTTTCACCATAATTAGTCGATACAGGATATGTCACACTTCCTTTCTTCTTACATGATGAAAATGTCCCTACAATTAAAATTAATAATACTATAGAGATTATTTTATTACTGTTTTGAATTTTCATTTTTATTGATCTTTTCGTTGTTAAAATTCTACTTACAAATATAAGTAAAATTCAAGTCAAAAAAAATAGGCTTTCATTTCTGAAAGCCTATTTAAAATTTATTAAAGAATAGTGACTATCCTTTGTTCATTTTTTCTTTTAAAGCTACTAAAGCATCTAAATCACCTAATGTAGATTTCTCTGCATTTTGGTTGTTAGATTTAGCAACTTGTGAAGATTGAGAATCTCCAGTTGCTTTTTTACCAGCAGATTTCTCTTTAGCTGGTGCAGAAGCAGTTGGTTTATCTTCACCTTCTTCGAAAGTTCTAGTATGAGAAACAACGATTTTTTTAGATTCTTTATTGAATTCAATTACTTTGAAATCTAAAGTTTCTTCAACTTTTGCGTTTGTTCCGTCTTCTTTACGTAAATGTTTTGCTGGGCAAATACCTTCTACACCGTAAGGAAGAGTAACGATACCAGATTTATCTTTGTTTTCAATGATTGTTCCTTGGTGAACAGATCCTTCTCCAAAAATAGTTTCGAATACATCCCATGGATTTTCTTCAAGTTGTTTGTGACCTAAAGAAATACGACGATTTTCTCTATCGATTTCTAAAACTACTACGTTTAATTCGTCACCAACTTTACAGAATTCAGATGGATGTTTGATTTTTTTCTGCCATGATAAGTCAGAGATATGGATTAATCCGTCAACTCCTTCTTCTAATTCAACAAAAACACCAAAGTTTGTGAAGTTACGAACTTTTGCAGTATGCTTAGATGCAACTGTATATTTCGCTTCAACAACTTCCCATGGATCTGGCATTAATTGTTTAATTCCTAATGACATTTTACGATCTTCTCTGTCTAATGTTAAGATAACAGCTTTCACAGTATCACCAACTGACATGAAATCTTGAGCTGAACGTAAATGTTGTGACCAGCTCATTTCTGAAACGTGGATTAAACCTTCTACACCTGGAGCGATTTCAACGAATGCACCGTAGTCAGCCATAACAACAACTTTACCTTCCAAAGTATCACCAATGTTCAAGCTCATATCTAAAGCGTCCCATGGATGTGGTTGTAATTGTTTTAAACCAAGAGCGATACGTTTTTTATCGTCATCGAAGTCTAAAATTACAACGTTTAATTTTTGGTCTAATTCTAAGATTTCATCTGGGTGATTAACACGTCCCCAAGAAAGATCTGTAATGTGGATCAATCCATCAACTCCACCTAAATCGATGAATACACCGTAAGAAGTGATGTTTTTAACTGTTCCTTCCAATACTTGACCTTTTTCAAGACCAGAGATGATTAATTTTTTCTGTTCTTCTAACTCAGCTTCAATAAGCGCTTTGTGAGAAACAACAACATTTCTAAATTCTTGGTTGATTTTAACAACTTTGAATTCCATGTTTTTACCAACGTAAACATCGTAATCACGAATTGGTTTAACGTCAATTTGAGACCCTGGTAAGAATGCTTCAATACCGAATACATCAACAATTAAACCACCTTTAGTACGACATTTTACGAAACCTGTGATAACTTCACCTGTACGTAATACATCATTAACGTGAATCCACGCTTTGTGCATACGTGCAGTTTTGTGAGAAATAATCAATTGACCGAAACGATCTTCTTGACATTCTACAAAAACGTCTACTTTGTCTCCAACTTTTAAGTCTGGATTGTAACGGAATTCACCATTAGGTACAACACCTTCAGATTTAAAGCCGATGTTAACAACAACTTCTCTTTTTGTGATTGCAATAACAGTTCCTTCAATTACTTCTTTTTCGTTGATTGAAGTTAACGTTTTTTCGTAAACATCTGATAACTCAGAACGTTGTACTAAAGAATACCCATCTAATGATAACGCATCCCAATCGAAGTCTGCACTTCCTTGACCTGTAATTTTGTTTTCTGCCATTTTGGCTTTTTAAATTGTATTTCGAGTAACCTTATAAACCCGAAAGTGATGAATAATAAGCTGTTTTTCGTAATAAAGTTTACAGCTATACTTGTTAATTTACAAAGTTAGTAAATAATTATTTCGATTCTACAAAACCGATGAAATATATTAACAAAAAAAAGTTGCCAATTTCTTGACAACTTTTTGATATTTTATATCTAGCTAATTTAAACTATACCTCAATCTAACTCTTGACTTGTATCTTAAAGTGCTTTAGCGCGCGCTTTGTAACCTTCTGATTTTTCCATATTACCTAAATTTCTGTACAATTGAGAAAGAATAGTTAATACACTTTTTTCATTTGGATTTTTAGCAACATATTTTTCTAACGGTGCGATAGCTCTGGTAAAGATTTCATTTGACTGTTTTTCTAATACTTTAACTTTAGGGTCATTGTATTTCATGTCATTTGTTTTCGCAATTACAGCTCCTCCCCAGTTAACTAAAGTAGCACCAAGCTGGTATAACGCATCTTGATATTCAGGATCAATTGCTAACGCTTTATTGAATGCTTCTTCTGCTTTTTCGTTTTGTTTTAAATCGATGTAAATAGAACCGATAGTTAAAAACAATACTTTATTAGTAGGGTCTTTTTGAATTGCTTCGTTCAACAATGCTTCTGCTCCTGCTGCATCGTTGTTCTCTAAACAAGAATTAACAGCTTCCAATAAAACTTCTTTGTCTTGTGGAAATTTAACTCTTCCTTCAGTGATGATTGCTTTTGCTTCAGTAAATTGTTTGTTTCTTCTATAAGAAGCTGATGCTAGAGCATATGTTAAAGGTCCTCTATATCCTAGTTTAGCTAATTTCTCATAAGTTTGAGCCGCTAAAGCATGATCACCAGACTTGTCATAACTAATTGCAGAGTTGAAAAGAGAGTTCGTATCCACTAAATTAATTGCATCATACAATTTCACAGCATAGGTATACATTTCAGCCGCATCTTTGAAATTTTTAGCATTGTATGAATTTGCAGCAGAATTATCAATTATTAAATGTTTTTCAGATATATTCTCTTTGATTTCATCTTTGAATTTGTCATTCAGATTATTGAATCCTTTTTTATATGATTCAATTGCAGTATTCAAAGGCTGAAGTCCTAATTGATTCAAAACAATTGTATCTTTCGTATCTGTTCCTAATAAGAATAGAGTAGAGTAGATGTTTCCTTTTAACATTAATGTTTTAGGACTGTTTTGAGTCTCAGGATTCTCGATAGCTAAATCTATGTATTTTTTCGCATCAAGAAGTGCTTTTTTTGCAGCAGGAATATTACCTGAAGAAATAGCTTGCGAATACGTATTCTTATAAGCTACCGCAGCTGAAGTTTCATTCTTCTTTTGAGAAATAGAAACATTTGCCGCAAGAATAGTTCCAACTAATAAAGTTGATTTAATTAAATTGTTTTTCATGTTTTTCGTTTTCAATTAGATGCAAATTTTAAATTATTCCACAGAATCACCTTCATTTTCTGATTCAGTCAAATCTTCTCCTTCAACTTCCGTACCATTTTCTAATGTTACTATTGGTTCGATAGGATTTCCGTCTTCATCTAATTCGATTTCATCTTCGTCTTCACTTCTTGGAACTCTAGCTACCGCAGCAATTGCAGCTGTACCTTTTAAGTTTATTAATCGAACTCCTTGAGCAGCTCTACCCATTGTTCTCAAAGTATCAACGTGCATACGAATTGTAACTCCTGATTTCGTGATAATCATTAAGTCGTCTTCGTCTGTAACGTTTTTGATTGCTAATAATGGTCCAGTTTTATCTGTAATATTCAATGTTTTCACACCTTTTCCACCACGATTTGTAACTCTATAAACTGGTTCGTTATCTTCAGGGTCATTTAAATACGTTCGTTTACCATATCCTTTTTCAGAAACTACCAATATAGTCGAGTGAATGTCTTCTGCGCAAATCATTCCGATAACTGCATCTGTTTCTGATGTTAATGTAACACCACGAACACCTGAAGCATTTCTTCCCATCGGACGAACTTTAGATTCGTTGAAACGGATAGCTCTACCATTTGTAGTTGCTAATACGATTTCATGCGTTCCACTTGTTAATTTCGCTTCCAATAATTCATCGTTTTCACGGATAGAAATTGCATTAATACCATTTGTTCTTGGACGAGAATATGCAGCAAGTGATGTTTTCTTGATGATACCTTGTTTCGTACACATGATAATAAAGTTATTCTCTACATATTCTTTATCTGTCAAATCTTGAACTTTAACATATGCTTTCACTTTGTCATCCGATTCAATATTTAATAGATTTTGAATTGCTCTTCCTTTAGCAGTTTTACTTCCTTCAGGAATTTCATAAACTCTCATCCAGAAACATCTTCCTTTTTCAGTGAAGATTAATAAGTAGTTATGATTAGTTGCAACAAATAATTGTTCTAAGAAATCTTTATCTCTAGTAGTAGAACCTTTCGATCCCATACCACCTCTGTTTTGAACTTTGAATTCAGTTAAACTTGTACGTTTAATATAACCAGCGTGAGAAATAGTAATAATCACCTCTTCATCGGCAATTAAATCTTCCATTCTCATTTCAGTAGCTGAATATTCAATAGTTGAACGACGAGCATCTCCGTATTTTTCTTTGATGATAGTCAATTCGTCAATAATGATTTGCATTCTACGCTCAACTCTTGCTAAAATATCTTTCAAGTCTGTGATTAACGCCATTAAATCGTTAAACTCAGCTCTTAATTTGTCTTGCTCTAGTCCTGTCAAATGACGTAAACGCATCTCAACAATCGCTCTTGATTGTAAGTCAGATAAAGCAAAACGTGCCATTAAATTTTCACGTGCTTCTTCTGGACTTTTAGATGCTCTAATAATAGCGATTACTTCGTCGATATTATCTGAAGCAATGATTAAACCTTCTAAAATATGTGCTCTTTCTTCCGCTTTTCTTAATTCGAAAATAGTTCTTCTGTTGATAATTTCATGTCTGAAATCAACGAATACAGCTATTAATTGTTTTAAGTTTAAAAGTTCTGGTTTTCCATCAACTAAACAAATATTGTTTACAGAGAAAGAAGTTTGAAGTGCTGTAAATTTGAATAATTTATTCAAAACAACATTAGGTAAAGCATCACGTTTTAATTCATAAACGATACGCATACCATTTCTGTCAGACTCATCTCTGATGTCTGAAATCCCTTCTATTTTTTTATCATTTACTAAATCAGCTGTTTTTTTGATCATGTCAGCTTTGTTGACTTGGTAAGGGATTTCCGTTACAATGATTTGCTCTCTTCCACCAACTTCCTCAATTTCAGCTTTCGCACGCATTACGATACGTCCACGACCTGTTAATAAAGCCTCACGAACACCTTCGTAACCATAAATAATACCTCCTGTTGGAAAATCTGGAGCTTTAACATAGTGAAGTAACTCTTCAATTTCAATATCGTGATTATTAACGTAAGCAATTGTACCGTCAATAATTTCAGTTAAATTATGTGGAGCCATATTTGTTGCCATACCTACAGCAATACCACTCGCTCCATTCATTAAAAGAGTTGGAACCTTTGAAGGCATAACTGAAGGTTCAGTCAAACTCTCATCAAAGTTAGGTGTAAAATCTACCGTTTCTTTGTCTAAATCTTCCAACATTTCTTCAGCGATTTTCTTCAATCTCGCTTCAGTATAACGCATCGCAGCTGGACTATCACCATCTACTGATCCGAAGTTACCTTGACCGTCAACCAAAGGGTAACGTAAAGACCAAGGTTGCGCCATACGAACCATAGCGTCATATACAGATGTATCACCATGTGGATGGTACTTACCTAAAACCTCACCAACGATTCTTGCTGATTTTTTATGGGGTTTATTAGATTGTACACCTAAATCTTGCATACCATATAGTACACGTCTGTGAACTGGTTTCAAACCATCTCGCGCATCTGGAAGTGCACGGGAAACAATAACCGACATCGCATAATCGATGTATGCCGATTTCATTTCATCTTCAATATTAATCTGGATTATTCTTTCACCATCAGCCATATTGTCACATTTATTTTTTAACGCACAGTATTTGTACGGAGTTATTGCAAGCAGCGAAAGTAGTTATAAAAACCCTTATTGATTTAGTTTGGTTTTCAATTTTACTAACAAAAATCTGTGGAAAATTGGTTTGAAATGGAAGTTATTAACATTTTATAAGTTTTATATTTGTAATCTGCTAATTAGTGTTTATTTAGTAGCGAAGATTAATTAAAGTTATGGAAGCAAAATTTTCACCAAGAGTTAAGGATGTGATTAGTTATAGTCGCGAAGAAGCATTACGTTTAGGTAATGACTTTATTGGTGTTGAGCATTTATTACTTGGTTTGATTAGAGAGGGCGATGGAAAAGCTATTCGAATTTTAAAAGAATTTCATTTAGACTTGGTTCAAATCCGTCAAGAAGTTGAAAAAAACTTAACAAAATCAAAAGTTAAGTCTGTTCAAACACTTAATAACATTCCGCTGGTAAAGCAAGCTGAAAAAGTATTGAAATTCACATACTTAGAAGCGAAAGTATTTAAAAGCCCTGTAATCGGGACTGAACATTTGTTACTGTCTATTTTAAAGGATGAAGA
>CAMDMY010000072.1 GCA_945902775.1 Chryseobacterium gleum
TTCACTTTAGCTAGTCTTGGTAATGTGGACGCTTTAACAGGTGCTACTATTCAAACAAATAGTGTAAATGCTGGAGTAACAGCTTTCTTAAGACCAGAAGATGGTGCTTGGGACCCTTCTCATCCTGAAGATTTCTATTTTGCTACTACAAACTCTTTTGCAAACCCTAGTAGATTATGGAAATTACATTTTACTGATGTTAAAAATCCTGAATTAGGTGGAACAATTACCGCAGTTTTAGATGGAACAGAAGGTCAAAAAATGTTAGATAATTTAACAATTGACAATGCTGGTCATATTCTATTACAAGAAGATCCAGGAAATCAATCTTATATTGCAAAAATGTATAGCTATAATACTAAAACAGATGTTTTAACTACTGTTGGTCAACACGATGAAACTCGTTTTGTGACAGGTGGTGCAAATTTCTTAACACAAGATGAAGAGTCTTCTGGTATTATTGATGTTCAAGAAATATTAGGTGCTGGTCAATTCTTATTGTATGATCAAGCACATTATGCTATTTCAGGTGAAGTAGTTCAAGGTGGACAGTTATTAGCTTTCTTTAATCCTGCTACTGCAGATTCTGCGACTGTAATTACTCAACAACCTTCTAGCTTAAATACTACTTGCGAAAATGAGGCAATTGATCTTACAATTACAGCTCAACATGCAACAAAATACCAATGGCAAGTTGAATTAAATAGTGTTTTTACAGATTTAACTAATAACAGTACATATGCAAATGTTGAAACAAATAAATTAACGATTACTCCTTCATTTTCATTAAACGGAGCTAAATATAGATGTTTAGCAAGCAGAAATACTGGAATAAAAGAAACGTCAGCTATTGCTAATTTAACAGTTAATCCAACAAAAACATCATCTGAAAATGTAACAATTTGTCAAAAAGATGCTCCCTATACTTGGAACAATTTAACTTATAGCCAAGATGGAACATACACTAAACTTTTGACAGCGAAAAATGGATGTGATAGTACGGCAACATTAATACTAGTTGTAAAATCGTTAAATAAAACAGCTACATTAACAACAGGTACAACAATCCAAGCAACACAAAATGGCGCAACATACAAATGGTTAAATTGTACTACTGAGCAAGTTATTGCAAACGAAACAAGCCAAACATATGTAGCTCAATTGAATGGAAACTATGCTTCAATTGTTACTTTTGATGGATGTACGGATACAACTAACTGTATTACAATTGCTGGTTTAGGAATTGAAGAAGCGGAATTATTTAAAAAATTAACTGCATTCCCAAATCCAACAAATGAAAAATTATTTATCCATTTAGATAGTGATAAAAACACTGAAATAACTATCCGAATTAATGATATTCAAGGAAAATTAATTGCAAATATGAATCCTCAATCAATAATCATAGGATCAAATGAAATAACAATTGATACTGAATTATTAAAAACAGGAGTTTATTTTGTTGAAATTGAAAATGAAAATCAGAAAAAACAAATTAAAATAGTTGTTCAACATTAAAACTAAAGGGCGAAGTAATATTAGAAATAATATGCTTCGCCCCTTTTATATTCTTTATGTCAAAAATTATATCATTTATTTTTTCACTTATAATTTTCTATTTTATAATCGTTTCTTTTAAAAATGATCAAAAGTTAGAAGTCATAAATCAAAATCCATACACCGAATTATTTCAATCTAGACTAACTAATTTTGATAAAACACTAAATGAAAAACTCAACGATTCTATTACTTTAAATGATATACATTTATTACGTATCGAATTAAAAAAAATTGACTTTTGGTTACGCTATTTAGAACCTATTTCCTATAAAAAAATAAATGGCCCATTACCTGTAGAATGGGAAACAGAAGTTTTTGAAAAACATGAAAAACCTTATAAACGTGAAGGTGCTGGATTAACTTTATCTGAAAATAGTATTGAAGAAGGTCAACAGCAAATCAAATACCTGCTTTTAAAATCTAAAGAAATTATCTCAGATTATAAATCATCTCCAAACTTAACACAACAAATTTCAACTTTTAGCCATTTTTACTTTTGTAATAGGCTCTTTTTACTAAATTTAGCTAGTATTTACACAACTGGATTTGAATGTCCAGATACCAATAAAATTATTCCTGAATTACAATCGATGATTGTTAGCACAAAAGAAATTTACTCAACATTTGAACAAAGTTACCCAGAATATAAATTACCACTAAAATATTGGGAGAAATTCGAAGAATTAAGTGAATTCGTTCAACTTTCAACAAAAAACTTCTCTGAATTTGATCATTTTTCATTTATAAAGGATTACGTAAATCCACTTTTTCAAATGAATCAATCTTGTATTCAAAACTATAGAATTAACAGTAATAACAGTCAAGATTATTCATTAAACAACAATGCGAATAGTATTTTTAATAAAAATCTATATCAAGCCCAATTAAATAAAGGAATATATCATAGAGTAAAAGATTCATTAGTGTTAAATCAAATTGAAAAATTTGGTAAATTACTTTTCTTTGACCCTATTCTTTCTGGAAATAATCAACGAAGCTGTGCTTCTTGTCATGATCCAAAAAATGGATTTTCAATTCCTATTGATAAGCCTATTCACTTTAATGGAAAAACAAAGCTTTCAAGAAATTCTCTATCTCTATTAAATGCAAATTATCAACACTTAATAATGTTAGATGGTAAACACATCAACCTTCATCAACAAGCACTAGATGTCATCACGAATGAAAATGAAATGAATGGAAAATCTAGCGAAATCTTACAAAAAATAAAGAGCTGTAGAGAATATAAAACATTGCTTAAAAATATTTCCAAAAATACACCTGGTTATTCTGAAATATCAATGGATCATGTTACTTCGGCATTGGTATATTATTATACTAAATTTAGTAATTACAATGCACCATTTGATGATATGATGAATGGTATAACTACCCCAAATAAAGATGTTCAAAAAGGGTTTAATCTATTTATGGGAAAAGCAGCTTGTGCAACCTGTCATTTTGTTCCTCAATTCAATGGTGTTAAACCACCATATACGGGTTCAGAGTTTGAAGTTTTGGGCGTTCAAAAATCGATAAATTCAACCATACTAGATGAAGACAAAGGTAGAAATAGTATTAATCCTGTAGCTGAAATGGAAAATGCATTTAGAACAAATACAATTAGAAATTCTTCTATTACTTCGCCCTATATGCATAATGGTATCTTTAAAACATTAGAAGAGGTCGTTGATTTTTACGATAATGGTGGTGGAATCGGACATGGAATTAAGGTTGCTAACCAAACTCTCTCAGGTGAAAAGTTAAATCTTTCTAACAAAGAAAAACAACTACTCATTACATTTATTAAGAGCTTAGACGAGCAAATACCTTCTGTACAACTACCTGACCAACTCCCAAAATCAAAAAAAACTAGTTTAAACAAACGTGTCGTAAAAGGTACATATTAAAAATATGAAAAAATTTCATTTATATATTTTATTAATTCTAATATGTTCAAGTTGCTTAGTTGCTAAAAAAGAAACCTATATATTTCCTGATGCTATGCTTACACATGTTCAAAAAGACTATTTGGAAATGTGTAAAAAAGGAAAATCACTCTATGCTCTAAATTGTGCGACTTGCCATAATACTGGTAGAAAAAAACATATCATACCTGCATTTAGTAAAGATCAATTAATTGGTTATACACTTCGTATTTCAAATAAAAAACATGAGGATGCAATATCCGATTCTTTAGTAACTGAAGAAGAATTAGTTTTTATAATGCATTTTCTTGAATACAGAAAAAAATAATGTTGATCAATTGGTTCTTTACCAATCTTAATTTTCTTATCTTATCTTACGTTAACCTTTTGAACGTTGCTTTTTAGTCAACTTTGTTTCAAATAAAGGAACGATCAAATAAGACATGAACGACGAAAAAAGAATTTGAGAATATGAACTACGCTTCGAAGATTCAGTATAAAAACGGATGATATTATTTTATATAATCTTACCTTTAAGCAACTAATTTTAGAGAAGAATGAAAACAGCATTAATTACAGGAGCATCAAGTGGAATAGGTTATGAATTAGCAAAAATTCACGCTGCTAAAGGTGGGGATTTAGTTTTGGTCGCTCGAAATAAAGCAAAACTAGATGAATTAAAAGTTGAATTGGAAAAACAATTCAATGTTTCAGTTTATACGATTGGAAAAGATTTATCCATTGTAGATGCTGCACTTGAAGTGTATAAAGAAACGTCTGAAAAAGAAATTCAAATTGATTATTTAATAAACAATGCTGGATTCGGTGATTTTGGGATGTTTTCAGAAACAGAATGGGAAAAAGAATACAAAATGATTAATTTGAATATTACAGCTTTGACCCAGTTTACAAAGTTGTATTTGAAAGACATGTTGAAACGTAAAAGTGGGAAAATTATGAATGTTGCTTCAACAGCTGCTTTTGTTCCTGGTCCTACAATGGCTGTTTATTGCGCAACAAAACCGTATGTTTTGAGTTTCTCTGAAGCTGTTGATAATGAAGTAAGAGAATTTGGAGTTACCGTTACAGCTCTTTGTCCTGGTGCTACCGAAAGCGGCTTTATGAGTGCGGCTTCAGCTGAAAATAGTTCTTTATTCAAAGGGAAAAAATTACCAAGTTCTAAAGAAGTAGCTGAATATGGTTACAATGCAATGTTAAAAGGAAAACCGGTAGCGATTCATGGCTTTGTAAATCAAGCTTTGTCCTTTTTTGTAAGATTAATGCCAAGAAAATTAGTCGTTGCTGTTAGTAGAAAAGTAATTGGAGGTTAATATCTTCCTCCAACTTACTTCACCTTTTGGAAATCTTATTATTTGTTATCGTCCGTTGTAAATTACATTTGAAACGGTCGATTCCATCTACTCGTTTTTTTGCGTGTTTCGTTTTGCAGTTTTCGACACGTTCACGCCATAATTTATAACTACTAAATTTCAATTCTTTTTTCATCAACGCTTTAACATCGGCTTCCGAAAGTCCAAATTGAAATTTTATAGCATCGAAAGGTGTTCTATCCTCCCAAGCCATTTCGATGATTCGATTAATTCTGTCAAGTTCTTTTTCTTCTGCTAAAGCTAAATCAGTTGTATCGAATAATATTGAGTTTGTTTTCATATAGTTTTTTGTCTTTAAATCTTTTTTCTTAAAGTCTAATGTCTATTGTCTAAAATCTAATTTCTAAAGTCTATTCACTAAAAAGAGGTTTAGCATAGGGGAGTCGCACAATTCTTTCTGTTCTATGGTATGAATCTAATCCACTGTTTGTAATTGTCTTTGTAATTTCTAAATCTATATATCCATCGGTTGAAATCGCTTTTTCAGGTAATGAGATACTTTTGATTTGTCCAATTATCATTAAAGTGTTATTAATAGGAATATTCATTTTTGTTTTAAATTCCATACCAATTTGAACAGTTGATTCTTTCACAAAAGGTGCAAAAAAATCGTTTCGATAAAATGGAGTTAGTCCACTCGCTTCAAATTCAGAAACATTTCGTGGATAACGAGCTGAAGTATGATGAGCTTGTTCCACAAAAGATTCGAGAATGTGATTAATGGTGTAAAAACCAGTTTCTTCTATGTTTTCCAATGTATGGCGTTCAACAGAATCTGGACGAATAATCATTCCTATTAATGCTGGATTAGAACCCAAATGGACAATTGAGTTGAAAATGGCTAAATTTTCTTGATTGGCGTTGTTTTTCGTTCCAATTAACGCTACGCTTTTAAAACCGGTTATTGAATTAATGAAACTAGCTCGAAAGCGTTGTTCCATTTGGTCTAATTCTTTATCTGTTATAAGTTTCATATGTATTATTTATTTAGCCAATAATTACGAAAAGCTTCATTTCCGTCGTATTCTTTGGCTTGTTTTTCTGTGTCAAATTTTCGATTACCTCTCGGGTCATTTCCTACTCCAGCTAAATATGCCCAATTTCCCCAATTGCTACAAACATCATAATCAATCAATTGTTCTTCAAAATAAGCTGCCCCATATCGCCAATCGGATTGCAAATCGTGGTGTAAATAACTAGCTACATTTTGCCTGCCTCGATTACTCATAAATCCAGTAAGCTTTAATTCTAGCATATTAGCATCGATAAATCGATTACCTGTTTCTCCATTTTTCCATTTTTCGAAAGTTGCTGATTGATGAGGATGCATAGGAGAATTTTCACCTTTTATTCCAAATTGTAAAAAGAATTCTTGGTTGTGCTTTTTCATCATAAACCGGAAATAATCTCTCCAAAGTAATTCGAAAATTAGCCAGTAAGTAGATTCATTTGCATGAACTTCTTTTTCATAACGTTTGATTTCAAAATAAATGGTTTTCGGAGAAATGCAACCCATTGTTAACCATGTAGATAGTTTTGATGAATAAGATTCACCAATTAAGCCATTTCGTGTTTCTTTGTATTTTTCAATAAAATGTGTTTCAAATAAATAGTCATTCAATCTTTTTAAAGCCTGAGTTTCACCTCCTTTAAATGGAAAGGCAGTTCGTTGATCCACTTCAATTGTTTTAAGTCCAAAATCAGTAGCTTGTGGAAGTTCGAATTTTGGCAGAATGGGTGATTTAATCGACTTAGGAGTTTCAGAAATCTTTCGAACATTTGATTCTTTTTCCACTTTTTTCCTAAAATCAGTAAATATTTCTGGTATGTTTTTCAAAGGAAACGGTAAGTCTGAAGCGTGAAATAAAGTACTAGTAGAGAACGTCTCTACAGTACAAAGTAATTTCCAAGCAATTTCTTCAACAGCTGCTAATCGAACTTTTTCCTCGAAGGCGACTTCTTGTTTACAATAGATTTTCGATACATTGTATTTTTTGATTAACTCTTCTAAAACAGTAGCTGTATCTCCTTTTAAAACAACTAATTTTGAACCGATTGAAATTAACTGTTCATTTAAATCAGTTAATGATTCTAATAAAAATTGAAACCGAAATGAACCTGTTCTTTTTGTACCAAAAGCAGTTTCTAAATAATCGGCTTCATCAAAAATGTAAACAGGAATAATTTCCTCACTTTCTTTAACGGCTTTCACAAGTGCTTCATTATCAGATATACGTAAATCTGATTTAAACCAAACAATACTTCTTTTCGTTTCCATTTTTTACAAATTTTCAATGTTAGATAGATAATAATCTGCTTGAATTAAGATGTTTTCTTTTTGCATAGTATCCATTTTGTCCCAAATCGAATACATCATTTTTAATCTAAAATTTGTTCTTAATTTTTCTTGATGTTGATCGAAAAAATTCCAATATAGACTATTAAATGGACACGATTTTTCTCCTATTTTTTCTTTTGAATTGTAGTGACAGTTTTTGCAATAGTCACTCATTTTATCAATATAACTTGCTGAACTAATGTATGGTTTACTTCCTACAATACCACCATCTGCATATTGGCTCATTCCCCTAGTATTCGTGATTTCTACCCATTCAAAAGCATCTATGTAAATACCTAGATACCAAGTATCAACTTCGTCAGGGTCGATCCCGGCTAACAGTGCAAAATTTCCAGTAACCATCAATCGTTGAATGTGATGTGCGTAGGAATATTCTAAAGATTGAGAAATAGCATGGTTTAAACAATTCATTTTAGTTTTTCCATCCCAAAACCATTTTGGCAATTTATTTGTATGTCCAAAGAAATTAAGTGACTTATATTCAGGCATTTTAGCCCAATAAATTCCTCGCATATATTCTCTCCATCCTAAAATTTGTCGAATAAATCCTTCAATTTGATTTATTTCACAATGTTTATTTATTTCCCAATATTCCACCACTTTATCAATCACTTCTTTTGGGGATATGAGTTTAATGTTCAGTGAAAATGAGATACGTGCGTGATAAACCGACCACGATTTTTTAGTCATTGCATCTTGAAGTGTTCCAAAAAGTGGGAGACAATTTTCGATAAAATAACCTAACAATTCCAAGGATTCATCTCTAGTTACAGGCCAACCAAACGATTTTGAATTGATTTCTCCAATTGTTTTAATTCCACATTCGTCCAATAATTGAACTATTTCACTCACATCATGCTTGTAAATTTTAGGATCAATTATTCGATGTTTTTCAGGTATTCTCTTTCGATTGTCGTGATCAAAATTCCATTTCCCTCCAGTAGGCTTCCCACTTTCCATTAGAATATGGTGTTTTTTGCGCATTGTTCGGTAAAAAGTCTCCATAAGAAACTCTTTTTTATTCTCAAATAAATTGTTGAGTTCTTCTCTCTTTGTGAAGAAATGCTCTGTATCGTAGACCTTACTTTCAATAACTAATTTTTGAGTGAGTTGAATCATTTCTTGATCAACTCTCCATTCATCAGCTAATTGATATTCAAACAGTTGAAATTTATGATTATTAATTAACTGTTGAATATTTTCTGAGAATGAATGTTTATTTGTTTCATCATTCAACTTAATATAAATAACCTGATAATCATTCGATTTTAGTTTTTCAGCAAATAAACGCATAGTAAAGAAAATTCCAACCACTTTTTGTATGTGATGAACAACATAATTTGTTTCGGATTTTATTTCCATCAAAACATAGGTAATATCCTCGCTTTTCGAATTAAACCAAGTATGTTGTTCATTCAATTGATCGCCTAAAATAAGTCGTAATGTTTTCATCTTCTTTGGTTTACGTGTTTATTTAAAATGCGAATCCCTTCCAATTTTGTTTCTACTTCTTTTCGTTTACCCCAAATAATATCGCTTGCATATTTTCGTGTCGACTCTAAATCTACAATGGGTTTAGGATAATCGATACCAATTTTACAGTTGTAAATTTCTTGTTCAAAAGCATTTAACTTCCAAGGTTCGTGGAGAAGGTGAGAAGGAATATCAGTTAATTCAGGACACCATTTTTTGATAAATATTCCTTCTGAATCGTGGTTTTCAGAATTTTTAATCGGATTATAGATGCGAACAGTATTTACACCTGTAATTCCTGCTTGCATATGTATTTGAGGATAATGAATTCCAGGTTCGTAATCTAGAAATTGACGAGCTAAAAAATGTAAATCTCTCCAATCTTGCCATAAATTGAAAACAAAAAAGGAGACCACCATTGCGCGCATTCTAAAATTGATAAAACCAGTTTGAACTAAACAACGCATACAGGCATCAACAAGTGGAACTCCTGTTTTTCCGTCTTGCCAAGCTTTAATATAAGCTTCATTTCGTGTTTTTTGAATCGAATTATAGGATTTATTGACTGGCTCAAATTCCATAGAGCATTCATCTTCAAATTTTTGTATAAAATGACAATGCCAATGTAATCTTGATATGAAATTAGTCAAAGCACGTTTGTTTTTCGATTCTTTATAATGTTGAAGTGTATATTGGTAAACCATTCGCATACTGATATTTCCATAGGCTAAATAGGGAGAAAGACGACTACAACCTTTTCTACTTAATTCGGGTTTAGAAATATGTTTACTGTAATTCTGACAACGATTTTTAAGAAAGCTTTCTAAATATCTCCAAGCTAAAGATTCTCCTCCTTTTTGAAAATTAGGATTTGGTTTAGTTATCTCATTTATTAATTCGGGACCTTTATTAGAATCATATAATTCAGTAGTTAATTTTAGAATGTTCCATTTTGTTTCATCTATAATTTTTGGTTGAGAAAGCATTGTCGACTTCCATCTTTTTTCCCAGCCAAATCTTGATCTTAATTTTCGTACCACTCCATTTGTTTGCGATTCTTTCCAGTTTATTGAATTATTCATACAAAATGATTGCACTTCAAGGTCACGATCAAAACTGATTTTGTTTCCAATTTCTTCGTGAGAAAACAAGTTTACGATGCTAAAGGTGGAAGAGATAACTTCAAAAATAGGAAGTACTTCAGAATGAAATATATAAATTTCTGTATTTAATGCTTTCAATTTTTCATTCATTTCTTGAAGTGATTCATAGACAAAACGCCAATGTCTGAAATCGCTATCGTCATAATTCAATAAAGAAGGTTCAAAAATATAAATGAGTAAAGTTGGAAATTGGGATTGTTGAGCAAGTAAAAGAGGTTCGTGATCGGTAAATCGTAAATCTCTTTTGAACCAAACGATATTTATTTGCTCGCTCATTAATTTTGTTTAAACAAATATAGTAAATGTTAAACAGAATAAATAGTTTAATTAATTTAAATTTTATAAAATCGTAATTATAACTTTTATCAAAAAAGGTAAAAGTTATAATCATACTTATAACTTTTGGAAAGAATACAGCCTATTTCAATTCACCTGCGCTCCATTTGATGGCATAAATTGTTTTAAAGTATTTGGTTTTCAAGTCAATCAATTTTTCTAAGGCTTCTAATGATTTATTTTCACGACTGTTTACTAAAAACAAAGAACTCTCACCATTCATCAGTCTTGATTCTTCAGCTTTTACCAACAATTGATAATTTTCGAACATTTTAGTTTGAAGATCAATTTGAGTTTTTAAGTTAAGGTATTCGTTGTAATAACTTTTCAATTTCACTTCTATTTGATTTCGCTTTAAAGTTTGATCAATCGTGTTTTCAGCAATTTTTAGTTTTGCTAATTTGTATTCAGAGCGACCTTTCATAAATAAAAGCGGCATTTCTAATTTGATACCTGATTGAAAGTTATTTTCGAAATAGGAATGATTCGAAACTGATTGTCCTATGTCATAGCCTTTCCCTAAATAATTGTATTTGAAATCAACTTTTGGTAACAATTCTTGGAATTTCAATTTTTTCTCGATAGCTAAAGCATCTAATTTATAGGTGTAAACTAAGTTGGCAGGGTGATTTTGAGACGCATTTGTAACCATTTGAGCGATGTCAAAATTGATTGATGAAGCGTTAATTTCCGATTCCCAATTTTCTTGAGGAACAACAGTTGTTGGAATTTCATACGGCTCTGTTTCACTTTTCCATAAAAAGAGCGAAAGATTTAATCCAGCATTTTGAAATTCTAGCCATTTTGTGTTCTCTTGAAATTGAAAACTTTGAAATTGAGAATAAGCCTCTAATGTATCGATTGCTGGACGTTCACCATTTAAAAATGAGCGTTTTACAAAATCTACTCGTGCAAAACTATTCTGTGTATTTTTTTTCACTACTAAATAGGTTTGATACGATTTTACCCAGTTCCAATACGCTTCGATAGACTGCATTAAAACATCATTTACCAATCCGTTTTTATCAACTTCAGCTAGCGAACTAAAAAGTTTTGCTTGTTTTAAAGTAGCTCTTCTTTTGTCCATCAATAAGTTCTTTACTAATGGAATAGAAATTCCTGCATAATTTGATTTTCCTAATGTTTCGGTTGGATCAAATTTTGAGCCGCTTAAATTTTCAATACCTGCATTCATCTCAATTCCGAACCAGGTTGGAATTTTAATCTCAGGATTAGTATAATCGTAATAGTTTTTACCATCAAACGTTTTTCTAGCCATTGAACTTGAAAGTAAAGGATCAAAGTTACTTTTTGAAAGGAGTACTTCTGCATCTGCTTTTTCAATTCGAATAGAGTATTGAGTAATCAAAGGATGATACGTTCTAACAATGTTCAAAAGCTCTTCCATATTCAATGTTTGAATCTTTTCTTGAGCGTTTAATTGAAAAGAAATTACTACTAAAAGGATTATATATAAAAAAAATTTCATCTTCTTTTATTTAGATTTTTCTTTTTTGGAATCTTTTTCTTTAATATAAAAATCAGGCGGAAAGCCATTAATATTTCTCCACAGTTCATACCAAATAGACACATCTTTTAGAAGCGTAATCCCTTGAGCACCACTACCAATTTTCAATTGATCAGGCCATTTTCTATCTTCAGGATCTTCAGCAACTAGTACTCTAAACAAGCCATTATCACTGATAGAATGTTCGAACGAAACAATAACACCACCGAATGTTCCAAAACTATTTTTTGGCCATCCACTAAAAACAATTGCGGGATAACCGTCAAATAAAAATCTGACCTTTTGCCCTTTGGAAATTAAAGGTAAATCAACTGGAGTAACATACATTTCAACAGCATAATTTACGCGACTAGGAACAATTTTAGCTATGTGATCACCATCTTTCATAATTTCTCCAATTCCAGATTTTTTCGCTTGTACAATTTGACCATCTTGGGGAGCCAAAATAATGTACATTCCGTTTCTTATTGAATAATTGGTAACCGAGTTTTCTAATTTAGCTACATCACCTTCACTCATTGAAATCTGACTCAAGCTTTGAAATCGTTCTCCTTCTGCTTTGCTTATTTTCTCAGTGTATTCTTGCTCAATACCATTTTTTTCTAATTTGTTATTTAAAATTTCTTGACGTGTTTGAGCTAATTTATTTTCAGTTGCTATTTTTTTAGATAGAATATTTTGAAAAGAAATGTTTCGTTGTTGTAATTGTGTTTGAGAAACCAAACCTTCTTTGAACATTTTTTCTTGTCGCTCAAATTGATCTTTCACCAATTCATATTCGTTTTTTACAGCTTCATATTCAGCTTTTTCAGCCGCTAGTTTATTGTTTAATTGTTCTAATTTATTTTCAATTTGTTCAGTTTTTAATCTTTTTCCAATTTTAAGTGCTTCTATTTGAGATGTTGCAGATTTAATTTTCTCTTTGTAAAATTCAATACTTCCTTTTTTCGCATCTACTTGTTGTTGAGCGCGATTAACTAATAAAGGGTCTAAATAATCGCCTTTTATTTCAGTAAGTTGAAGGATGGTATCTCCCTTTTTCACAAAATCACCTTCTTTAATCCACCATTTTACAATTTTACCTGGAATAGGAGAATTAATTTCTTGTGGACGCTGCTCTTGGTACAAAGAAGTGATGGTTCCTTTTGATTTAATATTTTGTGTCCAAGGAAGAAATAATCCGATAATTATTAGAAGAATAAATCCAAAAAACCAATATTTAATATTACTTTCTTTATCTATTCGATATATTTTTTCTAACGCTTTTAATTTTATTTTAGTTTGTTGATTTTCCATGATTAAATTTTTATTAAAGAACCCGTTTCGTTTTCTAAATGTATTTTAAAATCACATTCTGAAACAAAATCTGAATTACTTGAAACGATTAAAACAGTTGTATTTGCTCTTATTTTATGAAGATATTTTACGAATGAATTTTTAACATTCTCATGAAAACCTAACCAAGGGTCTTCTAAAAATAAAATATCTGGTTCATTTACAATCGCTCTTAACAATAGTATTTTTTTCACTATTGTAGATGGTAGTTTCTTGCCTGCAGGATCCATTATTGTTCCAAATCCGTTTTGAAAGAAATTTATAAACCCTTGAAATCCTACTTCTTGAGCAATCTCATTTATTTTATCTACCGTTATATCAGTTCTTCCAAACGAAATATTCTCTAAAACTGTCCCTTCAAAAATATCCTGTTGATTTAAGAAAATGCCTATTCTATTTCGAATAGAACTTAACTGATAATTTTGAAAAGGAATATCATTAATTAAGTAACCACCTTTATCAAATTGGTAATTTCCACTTAAAAAATTTAATAATGATGTTTTCCCCGTGCCTTCATTTCCTGTTATTGCGATTAATGAATTACTAGGAATGGTAAAGTTTAAACTTCTTAAAATTACCTTTGAAGAATCATACGCTAATTCTATGTTATTTAATTCAATCTTTACACCATTTTTATTTGAAACATACGGAATATTTCCATCTTTATCAACCGGACTTTCTGCTACTGTAGACAATTTCTCTAATCCAGTTATCACATCATAAACACTGTCTAAACTTCCAATTAATTTTTCTATAGCAGCTATAATCGATAGTATGACTATTTCAGCAGCTATAAACTCCCCAATATTTAACATTTGATTTAATAGTAAGTAAGTTCCTACCACAAGCATGGAAGCCGTAATTAATACTTTAAAGAAAATTAATGCTTTGTATTGAAAAAGCAACACACTAAAATGAGATATCCTAGCGCGAAGATAATTGACCGTTATATCATCTGTTTTATACATATTTAAGTTCGAAGATTGTCTAAATTTGAACGACTTAATTACCCGTCCCATTTCTCCAAACCAACCAACTACTGCATATTTATTTTTACTTTCTTCTAAACTTGTTGTCCAACCTTTCTTACTCGTAACTTTTAAAATTAAAACTAGTATGGTAAGAAGGATAAAGCCAAATACAATAAATATAGGATGATAAAATGATAGTAGTAAAATCCCGAAAATTATCTGAATACTAGCAATTGGAAGATCTAGTAATAATTTAGATACACCTTTTTGAACGCTTAAAGTATCAAAAAAACGATTTACTTTTTCGGGCAAATAATAGTTATTTGATTTAATTAAGTCAATTTTTGGAATAATTTCTGAAAATTCAAATACATTTCTAGTGAATATTTTCTGTTGAATTCGTTCAATAACCTTCATTTGATTCACTTGAAGTACGCCTGAAATCCAAACTCCAATAACAATAATAATAATTAATATGTATATCGATGTAACCATTGATGCTCCTATCACAAAACTGATTATGGCCTGAACTCCTAACGGTATACTTAATTGAACAAAACCATTTAAAATTGCAAAGAAATAAATTGTTGTTATTTCTTTTTTATCAAGGAGTATTAAATTGAATAATCTTAAGAGCGGGTTCGTTTTCATTCTTCTTATTTTAAACTTCTACAAATATATAATACTTTTCAATATTATAGTAATACTATTATAAATAATTATTTTGTTAATTTTTATTTAATATTTACTATCATGTATAAAATATAATGTAATTTTGAAAAAAAATAGAATAATGGATTTTCAAGTTTCTTTTAAAGTAAATGACAAATTATTTTTACGTGATCCCGAAAGCAGCGATCTAGGTAAGTTAATTGTTAAAAGTTCGATAGATCTGATTTATGAATTAGGATTTGAAAACTTTACATTCAAGAAATTAGCACTTGAAATTAAAACGACTGAAGCATCCGTATATCGCTATTTTGAAAATAAGCATCGTTTGTTATTATATATCTTGAATTGGTATTGGTGCTATATGGAGTTTCTAGTTGTTTTTAAACTTCAAAATATAACTGATGCTAAAACGAAATTAGAAGCGGTGGTTGAATTATTGTCGAATGATTTATCAGAAAGTTCGGGCCAATTTGATTACAATAAAAAATACTTGAATCAGATAGTAATTTCGGAAAGTAGTAAAACGTATTTGGTGAAAGACGTGAAAGCAATAAATAAAGATGAAGTATTTAAACCATACAAAGATTTATGTTCTAAAATCGCCAATATTATAACTGATTATGATTCAGTTTATAAGTACCCAAGATCATTGAGTAGTACTTTGATTGAAACTTCTCATACTCATCAATTTTTTAGTAATTTTTTACCCAAATTAACGGATAGTGAAAACATGAAAGGTGAAAATTTCACGTATTT
>CAMDMY010000073.1 GCA_945902775.1 Chryseobacterium gleum
CACACTCAACAATCTTTCGCGAAATTTATTGAGAAAAACCAAAAGAATTTCAATAAAGATAATTTCCAAATTCTTTTAAAACAACAATATGGAAAATGGGAAAAAGAAGAAATATTAAATTATGAAGAATCTAAATTAGAATCTAAATATCCAGATTTCAAAGCTTTAATGAATGAATATCATGATGGTATTATACTATATGAAGTAATGAGTGATAAAGTTTGGAATAAAGCAATTCAAGACACAAATGGATTGAAAGAATACTTTAATTCTAATAGAAATTTATATACTTGGGGAAAAAGAATTGATGCTTTAGTTTATGAATGTTACAATAAAAAAATTGCTGATCAAGTATATAAAATGATTCAAAACGATACAATTAATTCAAAACATGTTTTAGAAGAAATAAATAAAGACAGTGAATTAAATTTAAGAGTTAGAACTAACAAATTTGAACAACAAAACACACCATTCTTGAAAGATCGTGAATTCAAAATTGGAAATAATCTACCTTTTGAGTTAGATGGTAAATATTATGTGATAAAAGTTTCTGAATTATTACAAGAAACTGAAAAAGAAATTAATGAAGCTAAAGGAGTTGTAACCTCTGATTATCAAAATTATTTAGAAAAACTATGGATAGAACAATTAAAAGTTAAACATCCTGTTAAAATAAACACCTCCGTTTTATATTCATTAGGGAAATAAAAATTTCACACATAAGAAGCAGGCAACTAATTAGTTAGCCTGCTTTTTTCTTAGAACTCAACAACAATGAAAATTCATTTTTTAAGTATTACCTTTTTCTTTTTTACATTCATTCTATTTTCTCAAAATGAAAAAAATGTAATCGATAAAATCGCAGCTCAAATTGGTGATAATATTATATTAATTTCTGATATTCAGGCACAGGCCTTACAAGTTGAGCAATCTGGAACACCAATTGATTCTATAGATCAATGTTCTATTTTAGAAGAAATTCTTTTTCAAAAATTACTTTTACACCAAGCTAAAATTGACAGTATTGAAATACCTGATGCTCAAGTAGAAGGCGAAATGGAAAGTCGTTTAAGAATGATTGAAAAACAAATTGGAAGTAGACAAAAATTAGAAGAATACTATGGAAAGTCAACAACTGAAATTAAGTTAGAATTTAAAGAAATTATAAAAGAACGTTTACTTTCTCAAGAAATGGAACACAAAATCACTTCCAACGTTTCTGTAACACCAAAGGAAGTTAAGGCATTTTATACAAATATTCCAGTAGATAGTATCCCATTAATTAATACGAAATTAAGCTTTCAACAAATAGTTCATTATCCAGAAATTACAAAAACAGATAAAAAAATCGCTTTTGATAAACTGACAGAAATAAGAAACAATATTATACTATACGGTAAAAGTTTCGAAACACAAGCTCGTATTAATTCAATGGATCCTGGTAGTGCTTCACAAGGAGGAAAAATTAGCGCTTCACGAGGTATGATGGTTCCTCAATTTGAGTCTGCTGTTTTTAATTTAAAAGTTGGCGAAATTTCAGAAGTTTTCGAAAGTACATATGGTTATCATATTGTAACTCTTATTGATAGAAAAGGAGATGATTATACTTGTAAGCATATTCTAATAATGCCTGAATTTAGTAGTCAAGAGTTAGTTGATGCTGCTTCTAAAATGGATTCTTGCTACGCTGAATTAACAGCAAAAAAAATCACTTGGGACGAGGCTGTTTTAAAATATTCGAATGATGAATTAACCAAACAAAATAAAGGTATCATTACTAATCCAATCACAGGTGAACAAACTTGGGATATGGAAGATTTAAATCAAGTAGATCAACAAATATTCGTTTTAACTGACGCTATGGAAAAGGGTGATATCTCCGCTCCAAATCTTTACACTGATATTTATGAAAGAAAGCAAGGTGTTCGAATCGTTCGTTTGATGGAAAGAAGTCAACCCCACAGAGCTAATTTAAATGATGATTATGCATTAATTAAAAAAGCCGCTGAAAATGATAAAAAACAAAATGTAATTAACGATTGGGTGAAAAACAAAATCTCAACTGCGTTCATAAATATTGATCCATCCTTTAAAAATTGTTCATTTAAAAATGAATGGATTCAAAAATAGAATTAGTACATTTATAAACACTTGTATTTAAAATCACTTGTATGTCAGATAAGGTAGCTGCAGAAAATTTAGTTCAACATTATAAAGAACTTAAAAATGAAATCCATAAAGTAATTGTTGGTCAAGATGATGTTGTTGATCAAGTATTAATTTCAATTTTCTCTAAAGGTCATTGCTTATTAGTTGGTGTTCCTGGATTAGCAAAAACATTACTTGTAAATACAATTGCTCAAACATTAGGTTTAAGTTTTAATAGAGTTCAATTCACCCCTGATTTAATGCCTTCTGACATTATCGGATCTGAAATTTTGGATGAAAATAGAAATTTTAAATTCATAAAAGGACCTCTTTTCAGCAATATTATTTTAGCTGATGAGATCAATAGAACTCCTCCAAAAACACAATCTGCATTATTAGAAGCTATGCAAGAAAAAGCAGTTACAACTGGAGGTGTTAATTATAAATTACCTTCTCCTTTCTTTGTACTAGCTACTCAAAATCCAATTGAACAAGAAGGAACTTACCCCCTTCCTGAGGCACAATTAGACCGTTTCATGTTTAATATTTGGTTAGATTACCCTTCATTCAATGAAGAAATGGCAATTGTAAGATCTACTACTTCAGATACTAAAATTGAATTAAACCAAATTCTTACGGGTGATCAAATTAACGAATACCAAGATTTAATTCGTCGTGTCCCTGTTACAGATAATGTATTAGAATATGCTGTTAAATTAGTTGGTAAAACACGTTTCAGTAGTGAATTTGCTCCTCAACTAACAAAAGATTATATCACTTGGGGCGCTGGTCCAAGAGCCTCTCAATACTTAATTGTTGGAGCTAAATGTCACGCACTTTTAAAGGGGAAATACTCTCCTGATATTGAGGATGTTAAAGCCGTTGCTAAACCGATATTAAGACATCGTTTAGTTCGTAACTACAGAGCTGAGGCTGAGGGTTATACAATGGATAAAATCATTGAAGGACTTTTATAACAATCCGATGAATGTTGAAATTCAAAGATGAAATTTTAAACTATGTTTATATTCTTCTTGGAAGTCTAATAATGGCTTTCGGGTTAGTTTCATTTTTATCTCCAAATCATATTGCAACAGGGGGAACGGCAGGTTTAGCTATTGTTTTACATTCAGTTGTAAATTTATCTATTGGTGTTTTGATGGCGTTGGTAAACATTCCATTAATAATAATTGGATGGAAATATTTAGGTCAAAAATTTGCTTTAAAAACAGTCATTTGTATATTATTAATCGTTGTTTTTGTTGATTTATTTGCTCAAGTTTTTAAAACACCCAATCTAAGTACCAATTTAATGCTTGCGGCATTGTATGGTGGAGTATCAGTAGGCTCAGGCTTGGGATTAATTTTTAAAGGGGGTGCGTCCGCTGGAGGAGGTACAATTTTAGCAAAAATCATATCAACTAAAACCAATCTTAAAACAAGTTCTGTTATCTTAATATTAGATGCTTTAGTTGTTATTTCAGCAGCCTACGTATTTAAAAGTATTGAATTAGGATTATGGAGTTTAATCAGTATTTATGTTGGTTCTAAATTAATCGATACTATTCTAGTTGGAGCACAAAATCAAAAAATCGTTCACATATCTTCATCAAAAAACCTAATTGAACTTAGCAGAATTATTTCAGAAAGTATCGGGGTGTCAGGTACAATTGTTAATGGTAATGATTTAAATTCATCTGAAAAAAAAGATATCATATTTATAATGATTGATAAAAATAGAATTAACACGCTTAAACAAATTGTCTATCATTATGATTCTGAAGTTAAAATGATTGTAATGGAAGCTACTGAAGTTTTAGGTTAATTCTTTCTTTCATCACCTTGAGGCACTTTTGCTTTTTCAAAATTAAAAGGTAACTTTTCTTTGTAAAGATATTTTTTTTGTATTGATTCAAATGGGCGATATATATAGAATACTTCGTTATTATAAATCTCAATTTTCTCTACATAACGATATCCTAACTTTACTTTTGATTCTAATTTACCAGTTTGAGTATTAACATATGTTAAATAACTATAACCAGCTATTTCAGTTATTGCATAAATTTGCCCAGTTAATCGATCTTGAATTAATTTCTTTTTCCATCCTGTTTCTTTGGGATGATAATGGTGTGTTATAGAAATGCTGTCTAACCTCTCCCCTTTTTGATTAAAAAGTAATAACTTATCCTTGTAATAATCAAATACAAAAAGGGTATCATTTCTATGAAACAAAGGAGCATATAACTCTTTGTAATATACTGATTTGGTAAAATAGTTTGCCCCTACCCAAATAACCGCTTCTATACCCGTCTCTATTTCTTTTTGCTTTGCCCAGATTTTAGTTCGAACATCTGCCCATTTATATTCTGATCTATATAATTCCATCATAAGTTCGTCCGTTATTTCAATAATTTTTGAATAAGATGAATCTAATTGATCGTAAGTAAAATAAGTAAAAGCTGGATAATCTTTATTAAAGGTTGTAAAATACATTTTTGTTTTATTCGTATCTAAAATTGGAGCTAAATATTTTTTAAAATACTCTTTTTCAATTGAATAAGGCAAAATCGATTTCCCATCTATTAACTGAATTCCTATAACTTTATCTGAACAAATTAAATGTGGATTCCCTCTAAAATCCCTGACTAATTCTTCTGAAATTCCATCAATACTAAATTCAGATTCTATCTTTTTATCCCAAAGTAACAATTGACTTCCTTTAGTTAATCTTTTTGGATAAGCTAACAAAATAATTTTCCCATTATTCATCAATTCAAAATCAGCAACACTTAGTAATGTGTCTCCAAATACTTTCTCCGGATTTTCTCTTTTAAAATGAATTGTAACATCTTCCAGTTTTTTAATAGGGGTCATTTCAACTTTAAAAAACACAGTATCTTTCTGTGGAATTACAATCAATTTTTGTTCGTCATTATATTCAGGATGAGAAATATACAATTCCACTTTTTTCTGAAAAGGAATCTTTAATTCAAAATAACCATTTTTAGAAGAATGTATTTTAATTTCATTTTTAGGTAAAATAACTATCTGTGCATTCCCAATTGAAATATTTTCAAACCTCACTTTGATTTCTCCATGAATAACAATTGAATCTTGTGAAAAAGTCAATTTACATAGAATGAAAAATAAAAATATAAGATAAAGTTTCATTTTTAGAAATTTATTTGAATATACTATTATGATTCATACTAATCTTAATTCCATAAAAAAAGCTTCAAAATAAATGAAGCTTTTAATATTAAATTTAATAATTGTTTACTTTTTGGGAATTGCTAATAACACTTCTAATAAATACCCCCAATATTTTTGAACTGAAGAAATCTGAACTTTCTCATCTGGTGAATGAGCTGCACGAATATTTGGACCAAAAGAAATCATATCTACTCCTGGTAAGTGCTCTCCTAAAATACCACATTCTAAACCTGCATGACAAGCCTTTACTTTCGGTTCCTCATTAAATAATTTACGGTACAAATCTGTCATAATAGTTAATATCGGAGAATTAGGATTTGGTTGCCATCCCGGATAATCTCCACTTTGAACAACTTCAGCACCCATATTTTCAAATGATGCTCTGATTGTATTTGCAACATCTGCTTTTGTTGATTCAACACTACTTCTTTGTAGAGATTGAGTATCGAATGAACCATTTTTAATAATTACTCTGGCTAAACTTGAAGAGCTTTCAACCAAACCATCAATATCTGGACTCATTCTAAAAACACCATTTGGCGCTGAATACAATGTATTTATAATTTTGATAAAATCGTTTTTAGCTATCGCTTTATCATTTGATGTTGTATTAAAAAAAGTTATAACTAAATGATTTTCAACTGTTTTCAATTCAAATTTCAAAAGTGAGATAAAATCATTTACTATCGTTTCAACTTTAGATTTATCGCTATTTGAAAAGGCTATTATTGAAGTAGCCTCTCTTGGAATTGCATTTCTCAAACTTCCACCATCAAATGAAATCAATTGAAATTCCACTTCAGATTTAAGTTTAAACAAAATACGTGTCATCAATTTATTAGCATTCCCTCGTCCTTTGTCGATATCCATTCCTGAATGACCACCTAAAAGTCCCTTTATAGATATCTCATATACTACTGAATCCGAATTCACATCTTCTAGAGCATAGTTGTAAGAAGTATTTGTATCTATTCCTCCAGCACAGCCGATTGATAATTCATCGTCATCTTCTGTGTCTAAATTCAATAAAATTTTTCCTTCGTATTTTGAACCGTCAAGGTATTTCGCTCCAGTCATACCAGTTTCTTCGTCAATAGTCAACATTGCTTCTAAAGCTGGATGAGGAATATCAGTTGAAGTCAACAAAGCCATAATTGAAGCAACTCCAATTCCATTATCTGCGCCTAAAGTTGTTCCATTTGCAGTTACCCAATCTCCATCGATTGACATTTCAATTCCTTGTGTATCGAAATCAAAAATTGTATCACCGTTTTTTTGGTGAACCATATCTAAATGAGATTGAAGAATAACAGTCGTTCTATCTTCCATTCCTTTAGAAGCAGGTTTTTTGATAATAACGTTTCCTATTTTATCTTGAAATGTCTCTAAATTAAGTGACTTCCCAAAATTCAACATAAATTCAATTACTTTCTCTTCTTTTTTAGAAGGACGTGGAACTGCATTTAAATCTGCAAAATTATTCCACAATGCTTTCGGTTCTATATTTCTTATACTCATGTTTTTTTTAGGTTTTAGGAATTAGTTGTTGGGTACTAGGTGGGAAACAACCCAAAACCTAATCCTTAACACCTAACACCTTTTCAATATATAAATCTTCTACTTTTTTTCGAGCCCACGGTGTTTTACGTAAAAACTTTAAGCTCGATTTGATACTTGGATCATTATTAAAACAATTTATCGGAATCAAATAACCAAGATGTTCCCATCCAAATTTATCTTCTAATTGTTTTACAATTCTTTCAAGTGTTATACCGTGTAAAGGATCGCTCATTTTTACTCTTTTAATTAGTTGAAACGTTGCAATGCAACGTCTCAACCATCAAATTATTTAACTAGTTTTCTGTATTTAATACGTTTCGGAGCATTATCACCTAAACGTTTCTTTCTATTTTCTTCGTATTCAGAATAAGACCCTTCAAACCAGAATACTTCAGAATCTCCTTCGAAAGCTAGAATATGCGTACAAATACGATCTAAGAACCATCTATCGTGAGAAATAATAACAGCACAACCTGCAAAGTTTAAAATCCCCTCCTCTAATGCTCTTAGTGTATTTACATCGATATCATTCGTAGGCTCATCTAATAATAAAACGTTTGCTTCTGTTTTTAACGTCATTGCTAAGTGCAAACGATTTCTTTCCCCTCCAGATAAAACACCTACTTTTTTATTTTGATCTGATCCAGCGAAGTTAAATTTAGAAATATAAGCTCTTGCGTTTACTTTTTGATTTCCAATTTCAATTAATTCTAATCCATTTGAAACAACTTCAAAAATTGTTTTGTCTGGATGAATGTCTTTGTGTGCTTGATCTACATAACCAACAACAGCAGTTTCACCTACAACGAACTCACCATGATCTGGTTGTAATTCGTTCATAATCATTTTAAAGATTGTCGTTTTACCAGCACCGTTTGGTCCAACAATCCCAACGATACCTGCAGGTGGAAGTTTGAAATTTAAATTATCATACAATAATTTATCTCCAAACGCTTTTCCAACTGAAACTGCATCGATTACATTATTTCCTAAACGAGGTCCGTTAGGAATTGGAATTTCTAAAATTTCTTCTTTGTCTTTTAAGTCTTCCGACATTAATTTATCGTAGTTAGTCAAACGAGCTTTACTTTTCGCTTGTCTCGCTTTTGGATTCATTCTTACCCACTCTAACTCACGCGCTAACATTTTCTGACGTTTAGAAGCTGTTTTTTCTTCCGCTTTTAAACGATTTCCTTTTTGATCTAACCATGAAGAATAATTTCCTTTCCAAGGAATACCTTCACCTCTATCTAATTCAAGAATCCAACCAGCAACATTATCCAAGAAATATCTATCGTGGGTTACTGCAATAACAGTTCCTTTGTATTGTTGTAAATGTTGCTCTAACCATTCGATTGATTCTGCGTCCAAGTGATTGGTAGGCTCATCTAATAATAATACATCAGGAGATTTTAATAATAAACGACAAAGCGCAACTCGTCTTCTTTCTCCTCCTGATAATGTCCCAACTAATTGATCATCTGGTGGACAACGTAATGCATCCATTGCTCTTTCCAATTTAGCATCTAATTCCCAAGCATCTAATGAATCGATAATGTCTTGAACTTCACCTTGACGAGCAATTAATTTATCCATTTTGTCAGGATCATTCAATACCTCTTCATCCATAAAAGCATTGTTAATTTCTTCGTATTCTTTTAACGCATCAACCGTTTCTTGAACACCCTCCATTACAATTTCTTTCACTGTCTTAGTTTCATCTAAAACTGGTTCTTGCTCCAAATATCCTATAGAAAAATCTTTCGAAGATACCACGTCACCTTGGTAAGCATTATCTAAACCAGCAATAATTTTCATTACTGTAGATTTACCTGAACCATTTAAACCAATAATACCAATTTTGGCACCATAGAAAAATGATAAATAAATATTTTTAATGATTGGTTTTCCAGCTGGTGTAACTTTTGACACCCCCACCATGGAAAAAATTATTTTATTATCTTCTGACATATTAATTATATTGTATAACAACAAAGTTAGCTATTTAAGATTAAAAGATTGACTTGTTTTTTTTGTAATTTTATGAAAAATATATAATTATGAAATTTATCTATTTTTCAATATTAATTTCACTTTTTTCCTGTTCCAAAAAAAGTTCAAATTATGTTTTAAAAGGCACAATTTACGATTCGAGTCTAAACTCTTTATTAGCAAATGCTTCGATCAGTTTGTACAAACAATTACCTGGAAATTCATACGAAACATTAATTTCTTCAACAACTTCAGACTCTGATGGTAATTATTCGTTTAATTTTGGAAGAGATAAATCTGAGAAATACACCATTAAAATATCAAAAGTTAATTACTTTAGTATAGATGAAATAATAACTGTTGCTTCATTATCTGTAGGAACTGAAAACAATAGAAATTATTCACTCTCCGCAAAATCATGGGTGAAATTGCATTTTAAAAATATAGACCCTCATACTGATGATATATTTAGATTTATGAAACAACAAGGAAAAGTAAATTGTTCAGAGTGTTGCCCTTCTTCATACCAATATTTATATGGAGAAAAGGACACTTCTATTTATTGCGCTAATGATGGAAATACAACTTACTCTTATATCTATGCAGTTATTGGCACTACCAATCAAGATATTAAATCAGTTATTACTCCTCCATTTGATACTACCGAATTATACTTAGAGTATTAATCAAAAAAAAAGACTTGAACAATTCAAGTCTTTTAAAATTTTATTTTACTCATCTTCAAGCACTTCTCTTAACTTCTGCCTTAATTGACGATTATACGTTTCCATTAAAAACTTAAAATAATTAGGTGTACTTTTAGAAATACATTTGATATATTGTTTTAAACGATGTTCTATATGCTCTTGCAAAGCATCCATTATACTTAAACCGTCAAAGAAGTCTTGTGCAGACTCTTTTATTACTATAAAATGATTATCCAAAGAATTATCTACTGCAATTTTCCCTTTTAAATTACTATCCAAACATTCGTAATAATCATCCTTAATATTAAATGATTCTAACACTTTTGTATCCAATCTTTCTCTTACTGCTTTTGGAAATTCAAATTCAACTTCGAACTCCATATCTTCCAATTCAGAAAGTCTAGATTCTAAAAATCGATCTGGAAATCTAAATGCATCTTGCCAATTTAAATAATCTTGCCAATAACCAAATCGACGTACATTATTCCCTAAATCGATTAATTTAAATATATCCTTATTAGGTAATTTACGAGATCCACGACCAATCATCTGATGATAAAGAGTCAAAGATCTTGTCGCTCTATTTAAAATAATAGTTTGAACAGTAGGCTCATCAAATCCTGTAGTTAAAATACCTACTGAAGTTAGAATCGCGTCTGGTGTAACTTTAAACCATTCTAATACATCTTTTCTATCCTTATCGCTAAAAGTTGAATCTAAATGGCGTATTTTAAATCCACGTTTCTTGAATGTTTCTTCTACTCTAATAGAAGTTTCAATTCCTGAATTAAAAATTAATGTTTTTGTACCTACAGCGACTTCTTCATATGCAAAAAGTAATTTTTCTTGCATAAAAAAGTTACCGTATACTGAATCGGAGCTACTTACCGTAAAATCACCGTTTGAACCAATCTTTAATCCATGAAGATTAACATCGTACGTAAATGTCTCAGCAGAAGATAAATATCCACCTTCAATCAACGACATTATACTTTCTCCAACAATTAATTTATTGTAATTATCATTTAATGGTAAAGCTCTATTACTACTCAAAGGAGTAGCAGTAACACCTAAAATATTTACTTGTTCATAGAATTGAAATATTTTTCTGAAACTATTATAATGTGCTTCATCGACAATTACTAAACCAATTCCCTCTAAGAAATTTTCATTGTCTTGAAGTCGGTTATTCAATGTCTCTACCATTGCGATATAACATTGGAATTCATCTTGATCCTTAATCGTTTTAACATCACTACTAATAACCATGTTATTAACACCGATTGCCTTTAACTGCTTGGAAGTCTGAACAGAAAGTTCAATTCTATGAGTAAGAATAAGTACCTTTTCTCCTGTTCTGTTGATAAATTCCTTCGCTATCTCAGAAAAAATAACTGTTTTCCCTCCTCCTGTCGGAAGTTGAAAAAGTAAATTGAAATTTTTTCCATTTTTTTCTAAATCAGATAAAATTGTATCTACTGTATTTCTTTGAAATGGATATAATGTTTTCGCTTCGTATACTTCAGTTTCAATCAGATAGTTCGATAAATTGGGCTCCAAAAGTACGCCCTTTTATTTGATATTCAAAGCATATTAAAGACTAAAAGATAAAATACTGAAAGACAAATAACTAAGTCTTAACTTTAAAAAAGTAACTATCAAATAAACAGGCAATTACCGATAAGTGTTAAAATCTTATTTTTTTAACGTCTAAATATTAACCAAATTTCAAATCTTTTTCTCTTTCATTTAATGCTTTTAAACATTAAATTTGTCACTCAATTATAGAAAATAAAATAGTATGAGCGATATAGAAAAAGTTGACTGTCTAATTATTGGTTCTGGTCCTGCTGGATATACAGCTGCCATATACGCGGCAAGAGCTGATATGAAACCTGTTATGTACCAAGGAATGCAACCTGGAGGTCAATTAACAACTACAAATGAAGTAGAGAATTTTCCTGGTTACCCAGAAGGTATTACTGGTCCTGCAATGATGTTAGAATTAGAAGCACAAGCAAAAAGATTCGAAACTGATATTCGTTGGGGCTTTATTGATAAAGTAGATTTTTCTGGTCCAATTCACAAATGTTGGACTGAAGAAGGAAAAGAAATTCACGCTGAAACTGTTATTATATCTACAGGTGCTACTGCTAAATATTTAGGATTAGAAAGTGAACAAAAATTCTTATTAAGTGGTGGTGGAGTTTCTGCATGTGCAGTTTGTGACGGATTCTTTTATAGAGGTCAGGAAGTTGTAATTGTTGGAGCTGGTGATTCTGCTTGTGAAGAGGCACACTACTTGTCTAAACTTTGTACTAAAGTTACGATGTTGGTTAGAAAAGATGAATTCAGATCTTCAAAAATCATGGCTGATAGAGTGAAAAAAACGCCAAATATTGAAATATTATTTAACACAGACACAGTTGAAGTATTAGGCGATGATGTTGTAGATGCAGTAAAAGTTAAAAACAGTGTTACTGGAATTGAAACAACAATTCCTGCTACTGGATTCTTTGTTGCGATTGGACATAAACCAAATACAGATATTTTCAAAGATTACATCAACTTGGATGAAACAGGATATATCAAATACGAACAAGCTGGAACATCTAGAACAAACGTACCTGGTGTTTTTGTTGCTGGTGATGCTGCTGACAAAACGTATAGACAAGCAATTACTGCTGCTGGAACAGGATGTATGGCTGCTTTAGATGCTGAAAGATATTTAGCTGCAAAGGGACATTAATCCTTTTTAAAAGAATAAAACGTTAAACGCTGTTTATTAAATTAAACAGCGTTTTTTATGAAATATTTTACACAAAAAAAAGGTGATAGAATCCTACCACCTGTTTGTAAATATAATTTTAATTCAAATTATCCAACTAACATTGTAACTGGATTTTCTAAATAAGCTTTAAATGTATTTAAGAATGCTGCTCCAGAAGCACCATCCACTACTCTGTGATCACAAGACAATGTCACATTCATCACATTTCCTGGTACAACTTGACCATTTTTCACAACTGGAATTGCTTTAATACCTCCAATTGCTAAAATACAACTATCAGGTGTATTAACAATTGCAGTAAAAGATTCAATACCAAACATTCCTAAATTAGAAATTGTAAATGTATTCCCTTCCCAATCAGATGGTTGTAATTTTTTATCTTTTGCTTTTTGTGCAAATTCTTTTACTTCAGCACCGATTTGTGTCAATCCTTTAGTATCTGCAAATCGAACAACAGGAACTAATAATCCTTCGTCTACAGCTACAGCAACTCCAATATGCACATGTTGATTTCTTCTAATTACATCACCTAACCAAGAACTATTAATTGTTGGATGTTGTTTTAAAGATAAAGCAACCGCTTTAACCACCATATCATTGAATGAAACTTTTGCATTTCCAACAGAATTCAATTGAGTTCTTGCTGAAATAGCGTTATCCATATCAATATCCATTGTTAAATAGAAATGGGGTGCTGTAAATTTACTTTCTGCCAAACGTCTCGCGATCGTTTTACGCATTTGTGAAACTGGTTCATCTGTAAATGCCTCAACTCCAGGAGCAGCAGAAACAAAACCACCTTTATTAGCAGGAGTATATGGTGTAAAATGATCAATATCTCTTTTTACGATTCTTCCTCCTTCACCTGTTCCAGCAACTTGATTTAAATCCACACCTCTTTCTTCAGCCAATTTTTTTGCTAAAGGAGATACAAATAGTCTTCCATCTGCATTTGGTGTATAAACAGGTGCAGAAACTACTGGTGCTGTTTTCGCTTCCACTTTTTTCGGAGCTTCAGCAACCGGAGCTGGAGAAGGTGTCGAAGCTTTTTCTTCTACTTTAACATCAACCGCTGCTACTGGTGCATTTGCTAAAACCCCTGAAATATCCTCTCCTTTAGAGCCAATAATAGCTAATAGAGTATTAACAGGAACAGCTTGACCTTTTTCAACACCAATATGTAATAAAACACCATCGTAGAAAGATTCAAACTCCATTGTTGCTTTATCAGTTTCGATTTCAGCTATAATTTCACCATTAGCAACTTTATCACCTACTTTTTTGAACCAACTAGCAACAACACCTTCTACCATTGTGTCACTCAATTGAGGCATATATATAATTTCCGCCATAATTAACTTTTTATTTAAACCGCGCTAACGCTTGTTATTATCATCGACTTTCGCCAATTCTTATTAATATTCTTTAATGAAAGGATAATTTGGCTCCTTATAAACATCTTCGTATAAATCTTTTCCTTCCGGATAAGGTGAGTTTTCAGCAAATTCAATAGATTCTTCTACTTCTTTCTTCACCCAATCAGATATAGCATCAATTTCTTTTGATGTTAACCATTTATTATCTTTAATAACATTCAAACAATGTTCAATTGGATCAATTGCCATCCATTCTGCTAATTCCTCTTTAGTTCTATATTTTTGAGGATCAGACATTGAGTGTCCTTTGTAGCGATACGTTCTAATATCAAGTAAAGTTGGCCCGTCTCCTCTTCTTGCTCTGTCAGCTGCTTCTTCAATAGCTTCGTGAACTGCTTCAGGAGACATTCCATCTACAGATTTTGATGGCATTTCATAAGAAAGTCCAATTTTAGATAAATCCAAAACGTTTGTTGTACGTTCAACTGAAGTACCCATTGCATACCCATTATTTTCAATAATAAAAATAACTGGTAATTTCCATATCATGGCAAGGTTAAATGTTTCGTGTAATGCACCTTGACGAACAGCACCATCTCCCATTGAAACACAAGTTACATTATCTGTTCCTTTGTATTGTTCAGCGAATGCAACTCCTGCTCCCATTGCAATTTGAGCACCTACAATTCCATGCCCTCCCATAAAACCAACTTCTTTATCAAAAAAGTGCATTGAACCACCTTTTCCTTTCGAACATCCTGTTGTACGTCCGTATAATTCAGCCATTAAAATACGAGGATCAGTCCCTAAAGCTAAGGGATGAGCATGATCACGATATGCAGTCATGTGTTTATCACCTAGTTTACAAGCACTTGCAGTACCTGCAACAATAGCTTCTTGACCAATATATAAATGACAGAATCCGCCAAATTTTTGTTGAATATATAACTGACCTGTTTTCTCTTCGAACTTACGAATTAACAACATGTCTTTATACCACTTAATATATGTCTCTTTAGAAAACTTTGGTTTACCAGCAGCAGCTGATTTCTTTGTTGTTTTCTCTGGTGCTTTTGGAGCTTTAACCGCCATATTTAATTTATTAAAAAATAGTAATGCAAATGTAATGAATAAGTATAAACAATTAATTCAATATTAAGAGGTTTTTAAGGTGATCATTGTTGATTAATCAACTATAAAGGCGATTTAAAAATAAATAATCAAATCAACATTTTAAAGTAGTAAATTAAACCAATTTTTAATCAAATTTGTTATTTTTTAATATTTTATTTAATTATTAAAATTAAATTCATTGATTTATAATCAAAATTACATTTAAAATCCAAAAGAAAATGGAAGTAAATCGATTGCTGAATTAAAAACTAAAACTCTTCCATTTTGACTTGTTAGAATAATTTTAATTGGTTCACTTTGACGATTTTCTGATTCTAACATTACTTGCCTACAAGAACCACAAGGTGTAATTAATTGATTTTCAGTAAGTAAATCACCCTTAGAAGCAACAACTATGGCTTTAATAGCAATTGTAGGGAAGTTTGCTCCCGAAAAAAAAAGCGCAACCCTTTCTGCACAAATACCTGAAGGAAATGCTGCATTTTCCTGATTATTTCCCTCAATTACTTGACCGTT
>CAMDMY010000074.1 GCA_945902775.1 Chryseobacterium gleum
CCATTTATACATCTCAAAAAGTAAAACCTCCTCGTCAATTGGTTTGGAAACAAGTGCATTCATTCCATAATTTAAACATTTCTCTTTTTCGGCTCTACTAGCATGGGCACTTAACGCTATTATAGGGATTTGAGATTCTTTTTCTTCTCGAATTAATTTAGTCGCTTCGTATCCATCCATTATTGGCATTTGCAAATCCATCAAAACAAGATCATATTCTTCATTTGATAATTGATGAACAACCTCCTTCCCATCATTAACTATATCTAGCTGGCAATTCCATTTTTGAAAAATCTTACTTACCAAAAGTTGATTTATCAATATATCTTCAGCCATAATGATTTTTTTACCAACTAAAAAATCAGAATTAATTGAAAAAAGATTTTCAGTTGGTGGTTCTTGCGGCACTTTATTGTGAACTTTTTCAAAAAACAATGTAAAAGAAAATTTACTTCCTTTATTTAATTCACTTTCAACCTTAATATTCCCTCCTTGAAGCTCAATCAATTTTTTCGTAATCGTTAAACCTAATCCTGAACCTCCAAATTTTCTGTTAGTATCATTAGATGCTTGATTAAAACTTTCAAAAATAGAATCTAATTTTTCTCTTGCTATACCTATTCCAGTATCTGTTACAACAAATTCGATTTCAGAAAAAGTAGGTTTATCACTAATTAATTTTACATCCAATACAACAGACCCTTTTTCAGTAAATTTTATTGCATTTCCTATTAAATTTATTAAAATTTGGTTCAATCTTGTAGGATCACCTTTTAATTGATCTGATATAGAAGAATCAACACTAAAAACCAAATCGATATTTTTTTCTTCTGCCTTCAAAATTAATAAATGCAATGCACTTTTAACAGCTTCATTCATACTAAATAAAACACCTTCAAAAGTCATCTTATTTGCTTCAATTTTCGAAAAATCTAAAATATCATTCACAATCACCAATAAATTTTTGCCGGAAAAATTAATTGCTTCCAACATTTCATTTTGTTCTTCATTTAGATCCGTTTCCTTCAATAATCGTGTAAAACCCAAAATAGCATTTAAAGGTGTTCGAATTTCATGACTCATATTGGATAAAAAATCTCCTTTAATATTCAACAACTCTTCAGCTAAATCTTTTGCTTTGATTAATTCTTGTTTATTTTTTTTGCGCTCAGTAACATCCTGCATTGTCCCCAACATATGCGTTGGATTTCCTTCTTCATCATATTGAAATTCCCCCAACACTTTTACCCAACGCTCTTCCCCATCGTTCTGACGAATTATTTTAAAACTTTCATCAAATCGATTTTTAGTATTTAACGTTTTTTCTTTTACAACTTCTTTAAAAACATTTAATACATGTAAACTATGTTCAGGTGCAATTAATTTTATCCAATTTCGAACATCTTTCATGTAGGTTGTATCAATACCAAAGATTTGATCAAACACACTTGAACTTTTCCATTCGCCCGTTGCTAAATTAAAAACATAATTACCAATTTGAGCTACACTTTGGGCTTCTAATAAAATTCTGGTTTTCTCTACAAGTCTTGCTTCAATTACTCTCCTTTCTTCATGTTCAAAAGCAAGAGAAACTATACTTGATATTGATGTGACAAAAACCTGTTCATCTTGTGTCCAACTTCTTTTAACTCCAACATTTGACAAACAAATAACTCCACATAATTCATCATCTTTAGTTAAAGGAATCAATAAGATTGATTTAATATCATGAGGCTTGAGAAAGTCGTTTAAAATTTCAGAAGTAAATGACTCGTTATTAACATCATATACATTTATAGCTTTTAAATGATTAATTTCTAGGATTCGATTATAATATTCAGGATAGTCTTTAACACTTATTAATTTAGACTCTTGATATTCATTTAAACTTAATTTATATATAGTGCTACTTACTAGACTTTTTGAAGAATGATCGAACAACCAAATACTTGTTCTTTCTGTCTTTGTAATCCTAGCAACATCTTTAATGATTTTTTTTAATTTATCATTAAAAGAATATTCATTTCCTAAACAACTTAATTTAAAAAGAATTTCTTGCTTTATCAATAATTCACTTGCCCTATTTAACTCATCCTCAATAACTTTTTTACTAGCAGTAATATCAGATTTCAAGCCATCAATACGAATTGAGTTTCCTTTATCATCTTTAACTAATATTTCTTTTACTTGAATCCATTTAACAACATTATCTTTTGTTACAATTCTATATTGAGTACCACAAAAACCATTTACCTCAAAATTGTTTTTTGCTTTTTCATAAATAGGATAATCTTCAGGGTAAATAATCTGTCGAATGAGTAATGGATTAGAAAATAACTCTTCTTTTTTATAACCAGTTAAAACTTCATAAGCAGGATTTATAAAAAACAACGTCTTCATATCCACAGAAGTAGACCAAACAGCATCGTTTAGAGAAAATAAAATACTATTTAAAAATATTTTAGATACATCATCCGATAACTTATTGTTAAAACTTTCCATTTTATATATTGTAGTAAATTAAAAATTTTAAAACTTCACTCAATAGTTCTAAATTAATCAACTAATTTATAAATAAACTATTTTACAAAAAAAATATTAATTAACAACTGTTTCTAAAAATAAATCTTATTTTTAAATCGAAATAATAATTACATAATAAAATGAATAAAGGAATTGTAAAGTTTTTTAATGAAACAAAAGGATTTGGTTTTATAAAAGAAGAAGGTACTGATAAAGAATTTTTCGTACATGTTTCTGGTTTAATTAACAAAATTAAAGACAACGACGAAGTAACATTCGATCTTGAAGAAGGGAAAAAAGGAATTAATGCTGTAAACGTTAAGTTGTCATAATTATCCTTATAAACATTGATTTAAATTTAAAGTCTCGATTTGTCGGGGCTTTTTTTTGTTTATTTACTAAATAAAATGGCTACTTTAGTAAATGATAGCTGAAATTTCCAAATGAAATCTTATTTTTGACCTCAATTATTAAAATTAAGAATGAAAGCACTTTATTTAAAAGAAATTCGAAGCTTCCTAAGTTCAATTATAGGATATATTTTCATCCTAATTTATTTAATTGCTTCTGGTTTATTTCATTGGATAATATCTTATAATACGAATCTTTTAGAAGGAACTGAAGCTGACCTTATTCCTTTCTTTAATTTATCACCTGTAATTTTTTTAATTTTAATTCCTGCTATTACCATGAGATCTATAGCCGAGGAAAGAAGAACAGGCACAATTGAGTTATTATTTACTCGTCCCATTTCAGATTTAAAGATTTTATTGGCTAAATATTTTGCAGGCGTAACTCTTTTAATTATTGCAATTATACCCACTTTTGTTTACTATATTTCGATGTATAATCTAGGTAATCCTATTGGTATTATAGATGGTGGAGCAACTTTAACCTCCTATTTAGGTTTAATTCTTTTAGGCTCTACTTTTGTTGCTATTGGTATTTTCGCTTCATCAATTACAAACAGTCAAATAGTTGCTTTTATACTTGGCATGTTTCTTTGTTGGATTTTTTACGATGGACTAACTCTAATTGGATCTTTCAATCTAATGGGAAGTTTTGACTCTGTTATTCAATATTCAGGAATGTCTTTTCATTACGATGCAATAAAAAGAGGTGTTATTGATTCAAGTGATATCATTTACTTTCTTTCAATTATTTCATTATTTATATATGCTGCTTTAACAGTCGTTAAAAGTTTAAAAAAATAAGTATGGCTGAAAAAAAATCATTAATAAAAGGAATGTACAATTGGACTTTTTTAGTCATTGTAATTGTTGCGATCGTATTATTGAACATTATAAGTTCATTTTTAAGTAAACGTTGGGATGTAACTGAAGATCAAAGATATTCTTTAACAGAAGGAACTATTGATTATTTAACAAATGAAAAAAGTTTTAAAAATAGAATCTTAATAAGAATTTACTTTGATGGGAATTTACCTTCTGAATTAAAACATTTCAGAAATTCTATTGAAGATAAATTAAAAGAATTCAAAGAATATGCCGGCAAAAGAATTGAATATCAATTCATCAATCCAATGACAGGTACCGAAGGTGAACAACAAACCCTTCATGAAACATTATATGCTAAAGGAAAAGGAATCATTCCAATGGATGTAGTATATATGAAAGATGGTGCTCAAAACCAATTACTTTTATGGCCTGGTGCAATTATAGATTACGAGGGTGCAACTGTTAATACAATGCAATTTTTACCCGGAACTCCTCCTGGAAAACCATACCAGTTACAAGGTATGACAGAAATGATTCAAAATTCAATAAATAATCTAGAATATATGCTTGTAAGTTCGTTAAGAAGGGCAACGCAAGAAAATAAACCTAGAATTGCATTTTTACAAGGTCACGGGGAATTAAAATATTGTGAAACACAACGTGCTAGAGCTTTAATGTCACCCTATTATTCTTTAACAGATGTAATAATTAATGATTCTTTGAGTGCACTTGATAATGTTGATGGGCTAATTATTGCTAGACCTAGATCTCAATTTTCTGAAAAAGACATGTACATTATCGATCAATTTGTTATGAGAGGTGGTAGATTAATGTGTTTTTTAGATGCCCTAAATGTAAATGAAGATACATTGAATGCTAAAGGAGTTACCCATTCAACTCGATACAATTTAGGTATAGACAGAATGCTTTTTGATTATGGCTTAAAATTGAATGATAATTTTGTAATAGATGCACAATGTGCTCCTAAAGTTGTTCCGTTAGCTAAACAATCTTTAATTCCTTGGTTCTTTCATATTTTAGCTACACCGAGTAAACATCCAATTTCTAGAAATTTAGATTTTGTTTCAATGAAATACTCTTCAGAAGTTCAATTCGTTGGATCTAGTAAAAATGTACTTACACCCATACTTACTTCATCTTCTAATTCAACCAGAACAGGAATGGCTCCTATGCTTAATTTAGGGATGGCATTGAATTATGGTAAAAACCCTGAACTAGTTCCAAATCCAAAGGATAAATCAAACCAAATATGTTTAGCAGGTTTAGCTGAAGGTTCATTCGAATCACATTATAAAAATAGAATAGTCGAAGAATATGCTAATAATCCTGTCGCTAAATATAAAGAAAGAAGCACAAAAGAATCAAAAGTTTTATTAGTCGGAAATGGACGATTCTTAGAAAATCAATATGATTCTATGCCTTCACGTGATGGTAAAGAAATGATGTATCGCCCAAAGCAAATAAATGATTTACGATTTGACCCAAAACTTGCTGAAATAGGTTTACAACATTCATTTGGTAATCAAGAGTTTATTCAGAATTTGGTCGATTACATGTTAGGAGAAAGTTCAGTAATTGATATCAGAAGTCGACAAATTGATGTGCATGCAATCAACAATGAAAAAATTAAATCAGACGCTAGTTTTTATAAAGTAATTAATTTAATAATCCCTTGTGGAATTATTTTATTACTTGCTTTTGCAATGCACGCAATAAGAAAAAGAAAATACGCTAAATAATCCGTTAATACAATTCATTTAATATGAAAAAAAATATTGTTTTAATTTTTTCGATACTAATTATAATTTTCCTTGGATGGTTTACTTATAAATTAATGAATAAAAGCAATGTATCTGATTCTGAACTGATTGCATTTAATATTGATGATGTTGAAACAATTGATAAAATTAAAATTAAAGATCTTCAAGGATTTGAAATTGAATTAATCAAAGAGAATAATGAATGGAAAAATTCAAAAGGAGATTGCATTCAACAAGAAAATGTAAATTTCATTTTAGATGCGTTTAAAAATATAGAGTTTAAAGGTTACCTTCCTGAAAATTCTAAAGAAACGCAAATAAAATTAATGTCCGTTCAACATACAAAAGTAGATATTTTTCAAAACGGAGAATGGAGCAAAACTTGGTTTATAGGTTCTGCTTCTCAAGATCATTATGGACAAGTAATGCTTCTTGATTCAGATGAATTTGGAAAAAGTGATTTACCCGTTATAATGAAAATAAAAGGTTTAAATGGAATTATTGAACCTAGATTTTTTGCTGATCCAAGAAAATGGATGTGTACTAAGATTTTTGCTTTACCAATTAGTGAAATTTTAGATGTAAATGTGAAATACATAAAAGAGCCTATTAGAAGTTTCAGAGTTCACAAAGAAGGTGTTAAATTGGATGTATATCAACAAAATTCAAAATTAGCAAAAGTTGATACATCTATGATTTTCTCTTATTTAAATAATTTCAAAAAAATTCATTTTGAAGGCCCTAACTATGAACTCTCAAAAAAGAAAGTAGATAGTTTAAAAAGAACAACTCCATTCGTAGTTTTAACGTTAACTGAAACAAACAAAAAGAAAACAACTTTAAAAATGTTCAGAATAAAAACAGATGAACCTCAACAAAATGAATTCGGTGTGATGGAAGATGCTGATATGAATAAATTTTGGTGTGAATTACCAAATGGAGAACTTGTTAAATGTCAATACTTTGCATTAAACCCAATTTTATTGGGGCATATATATTTCCCCCTTGACTTGACTTCAATTAAAATGTCACCTGGCCTTAAATAGTTCTATTAAAAAATATAAATTAGTTAGAATAATCAATTTTAAAATTCGATATCTAAATTAAAAACTGTTTTAAAAGAATGTAAATTAGGATTCTTCTTTGCTAATGAAGTAAAGCGATCTTTTCCAGTTAAGAATTTAATTTGAGACTCTTTATCTTCTGACAATGTAAAATCAACTGTTATATTATAATTTTTAAGCTCTTTTCTCAAATGGCCTATTAAATCATTTAAATGAGGAGTTATATAGTCGATTTGAACTTGATTATCTACATCCATTATGAATTTTTGACTTTCACTAATTTTAGGATCTCTCTTAATCATTGCGTTATAGAAAGTTTCCATACCCTTAGCTTTCATGTCATGAGCATATTTCCTCCAAACCATTTTAGCTTGATCAAAAGTGAAATTTTCAAAAGGTAAATCACCACTTGCATTAATTTGAGAAGTAATAGAACTATTTTGATTCGGAGTTAAAATCTGTTTTATTGAGAGATTTGAAGTGTTTAATTGACCAGTAGGAATAGATAATATTTTAGCTTCTGGTTTTGAAAATGAAGATGGTGGCGCTACAATAGTCGATTTTGTAGGAGGATTAGTTGTAATTTCCTGTTTAGTTAACTGGTTTAGAAAAGGAATTATTGAAACAGGATCAGTTAATCGTTTTTTTTTTCCAACTCTTTCTGAATCGAACACAATTGCATTAAAGCCATCTCTACTAATAACCTTTGATTTTTAGCAGCCTTGTAATCAACATCCGTTTTAGAGAGAACACCTAAAGCACGGAGTAAAACGTTTCCGTCAATTTGTTTTGATTGATCAATGTAACGCTGTTGAACATTTTCACCTACTTCTAACAAACTAGCTGTTCGAACATCTTTACAAACCAACAAATTTCTATAATGATCGGATAATCCTACAACAAAATTGTGAGCATCAAAACCTTTATCAATAATGTCATTTAAAAGCAACAAGGCATTGGGTATATCTTCTTTCTGGGTGCTTTCTATTATTCTAAAATAATAATCATAATCTAATATATTCAGATTATCAATTACATTTTGATATGTTAAATTATTTCCAGCAAAGGTTACTATTTGATCAAAAATAGATAACGCATCTCTCAAAGCTCCATCCGCTTTTTGGGCAATTAAATGCAAAGCTTCAGAATCTGCAGAAATTTGTTCTTTAATAGCTATAGAAGCTAAATGATCTGCAATATCTACAATTTTAATTCGACTAAAATCAAATATTTGACATCTTGAAAGAATAGTAGGAATAATTTTATGCTTTTCTGTAGTTGCTAATATGAAAATAGCATGTTTCGGAGGCTCCTCTAACGTTTTCAAAAATGCATTAAAAGCAGATGTTGATAGCATATGTACCTCGTCGATGATATACACTTTATGAGTTCCTAACTGAGGTGCAATTCTAACCTGATCTATTAAACTTCTAATATCATCAACTGAATTGTTTGAAGCACCATCTAATTCATACACATTTAGAGAGGCTCCTGAATTAAACGACAGACAAGATTCGCATTCATCACACGCTTCAACGGCTTCCGTTTTATTGAAACAATTAATTGTTTTAGCTAGAATTCGAGCAGTTGTAGTCTTTCCTACCCCTCTAGAACCACAAAATAAAAAAGCTTGTGCTAAGTGATTATTTTTAATAGCATTCTTTAACGTTGAAGTAATAGACTTTTGTCCCACAACTGTATCAAAAGTCTGGGGTCTATACTTACGTGCTGAAACTATAAAATCACTCATAACACAAAGTTAATCTTTTTTTTGATTAATAAATTAGGGTGTTAATAAAAATAAATTAAGCTAAGTTTTAAACTGATTATTAATAAATTAAATAACTAAAAATCAATAAATAACACTATAAAAAGTGCTCAAAATAATATTGTTTAGAACTATGTGAAAAATTGGGACAATCATTCAAAATAGTTTAAAAATTGTATATACATTTGTTAGAAATAAAGGAAAAATAAAAATAAATTAGACCTTATGAATTTTATTGTATCAAGCACTACGCTTCTACGTCACTTACAAAGTATTTCAGGAGTTTTAGCTACTAGCAATACATTGCCTATTTTAGATAATTTCTTATTCGAAATAAATGATGGTCATTTAATAGTTTCTGCTTCAGATTTAGAAACTACAATGAGAACCAGCCTAGAAGTTGAAGCAAGAGGATCCGGTAAAATTGCAATACCTGCAAAGTTATTACTTGAAGTTCTTAAAAACCTTCCCGATCAGCCTTGCACATTCATCGTTGACATGAATAATTTTGGTGTTGAAATTGCTTATGACAATGGGAAGTCAAAAATGGTTGGTTACAATGGTGATGATTATCCTAAAACTCCAAATTTCGATAAAAATAATACATTGAAAATTTCTGGAGAAATTATTTCAAAAGCAATTAATAAAACAATATTTGCTACTGGAAATGATGATTTACGACCAGTAATGAGCGGTGTTTTTTGTCAGATCTCTCCTGAAGAAATTACGTTTGTTGCAACAGATGCTCATAAACTAGTTCGATACAGAAGAACTGATTCTCAAGCGACAGGTAGTTCATCATTTATTTTACCTAAAAAACCTTTAAATCTTTTAAAATCTAACTTAAGGGGTGATGAAGAAGTTTTAGTTGAGTATGATGAATCAAATGTTATTTTCACATTTAATGACATCGTTTTAATTTGTAGATTAATTGATGGTAAATATCCAAATTATGAAGCAGTTATTCCTAAAGAGAACCCAAATGTTCTAACTATTGATAGAGCGCAATTTTTAAGCTCAATTAAACGTGTGTCTATATTTGCAAATAAAACTACTCACCAAATTAAGTTAAAATTAGCTGGTTCTGAATTAGCTCTTTCTGCTGAAGATATTGATTTCTCAAATGAATCTAATGAAAGACTAACTTGTAACTATAATGGTGACGATATGGAAATTGGTTTCAACTCTAGATTCTTAATGGAAATGTTAAATAACATGGACACTGCAGAAATTAAACTTGAAATGAGTGATCCTAGTCGTGCTGGTTTATTAACTCCAGGTGCAAAAGAAAATGAAAATGAGGATGTTTTAATGTTGGTTATGCCAGTTATGCTAAACCGTTAATACTTATACTCTAAATACTATTAAAATCCGCTTTAAAAGCGGATTTTTTTTGAGCAAAAAATAAATTTAAAATATATGTCTTGGTAATTTAAAGTAAAAAAATAAATCATAAAAAAAGGGGATTACAAATTGTAATCCCCTTTTTAATATAGATAATTTTCTTATTTTTTATCTTTATCTTCAACAACCTCTTCGAAGTCAACATCTGTTACTTCATCTTGTGGGTTATTAGAAGTAGTAGCATCACTAGCTCCACCTTGTGCTCCACCGTTACCAGCTTTGTACATATCTTCAGAAGCAGCTTGGAAAATTGTATTTAATTTTTCACTTGCAGCATCTAAATTAGCGTAGTTTTGAGCTTCAAACTCCATTTTCAATGCATTTAAAGCATCTTCAATTTGTTGTTTTTTATCAGCAGGTAATTTATCACCATACTCTTTCAATTGACGCTCTGTTTGGAAAATTAAAGAATCAGCTTTGTTTAAAGATTCAACTTCACCTTTTCTTTTGTTATCAGAATCAGCATTAGCAACTGCTTCAGCTTTCATTCTTTCGATTTCTTCAGCAGATAATCCAGAAGAAGCTTCAATTTTAATAGATTGTTTAGCTCCAGTTCCTTTATCTAAAGCAGAAATATGCATGATACCATTTGCATCAATATCGAAAGTAACTTCGATTTGAGGTACACCTCTTTGAGCTGGTGGAATATCTGATAATTGGAAACGACCTAAAGATTTATTATCGTTAGCCATTGGACGCTCACCTTGTAATACGTGAATATCAACTGAAGGTTGGTTGTCAGAAGCTGTAGAGAAAACTTCAGATTTTTTTGTTGGAATAGTTGTGTTTGATTCAATTAATTTAGTGAAAACACCACCCATAGTTTCAATACCAACTGACAATGGAATAACGTCTAATAATAATACGTCTTTCACTTCACCTGTTAATACACCACCTTGAATAGCTGCACCAATTGCAACAACTTCGTCAGGATTAACACCTTTTGAAGGCGCTTTTCCGAAGAATTTTTCAACAGCATCTTGAATTACAGGAATACGAGTTGAACCACCAACTAAAATAACTTCATTAATATCAGAAGTAGTTAAACCAGCACTTTTTAAAGCAGAACGACAAGGAGCAATAGTACGCTCAACAATTGAAGAAATTAATTGCTCAAATTTAGAACGTTGTAATGTTCTAACTAAATGTTTAGGAATACCATCAACTGGCATAATGTATGGCAAGTTAATTTCTGTTGAAGTAGTTGAAGAAAGCTCAATTTTAGCTTTTTCAGCAGCTTCTTTCAATCTTTGAAGAGCCATTGGATCTAAAGTTAAATCAACACCTTCATCATTTTTGAATTCAGCAGCTAACCAATCAATAATTGCATTATCAACATCATCACCTCCTAAATGAGTATCACCATCTGTAGATAATACTTCAAAAACACCATCTCCTAATTCTAAGATAGAAACATCATGAGTTCCTCCACCGAAATCGAAAACAACGATTTTTTGATCAACACCTTTTTTGTCTAATCCATAAGCTAAAGCAGCAGCTGTTGGCTCATTGATAATTCTTTTGATTGTTAAACCAGCAATTTCACCAGCCTCTTTCGTTGCTTGACGTTGAGCATCATTAAAATAAGCAGGAACAGTAACAACAGCTTCTGTAACTTCTTGTCCTAAATAATCTTCAGCTGTTTTTTTCATTTTTTGTAAAATGATTGCTGAAATTTCTTGTGCACTATATTTACGGTCATCAATTTCTACACGTGGAGAATTGTTATCACCTTTTACAATTTTATAAGGAACACGTTTCGCTTCGTCTTTTGTATCATCAAAAGAAGATCCCATAAAACGTTTGATTGAAGAAATCGTTTTTGTAGGATTTGTGATTGCTTGACGTTTCGCTGGATCTCCAACTTTACGCTCTCCACCTTCAATAAACGCTACTACAGAAGGAGTTGTTCTTTTACCTTCAGAGTTACCAATAACTACTGGCTCATTTCCTTCCATTACAGAAACACAAGAGTTTGTAGTACCTAAGTCAATTCCAATTATTTTTCCCATTACTATTTAATTTACAATTTTTAATACTTTCCTTTTGTCAATGATTATGCCATATAAATGTTTTCAATTAAGCCTGACAAAAAAACTTAAAAATATATTTTAAACATCATTCTTAATGACGAATTGTCATAAACTGACAATTATTTAAATTAAAATAAAGTTTTACATCCTGAAAATATGACAAAAAAAACGTCTAATTTAAATAATTAGACGTTTTAATATATAAATATATATTGATTTATTCCAATGTCAATACCCAAACATCAGGGTAATCAGATTTTATTCCTTCTAATTTTTCAATTGCTGGTTCTCTGTTCTGCGTTTTAAAAACAACAATCTCATAAATTTGATTTTTCTTATTTTGAATTATTTCAGCAGTTTTATACCCTTTTTTCTTGGCATCTTTTGTAAATATTTTTGCATTTGCCTCACTTGAGAAAGCACCAATAATTACATAATATCCTGCTTTAGCATCAGCTCCACCTTGACTAGAAAATTCAGTAGTTTGAGCAGTTTTCATTGGTATATCAGATTTAGTCATCAAAATAGCCAATTTAGTAGAATCATCTTTAGCTTTCATTCTAGCTAATTCTGCCTCAATTTTAGCTTTTTCTTCAACTTGTTTTTTTAACAGATCACCTGATAGTGCTTTTCCCGAATTTAAAGAGTCTAATCTTAATTTTAAACGTTCAATTTCAACTGTATTCGTATCTGATTGATTTTGCAACTTTAACAATAAAGAATCTTTTAATGAATCTTTAACTACTAGATCATTAATTTTCAACGTATTTACAGAGTCCTTTAATTCTAATTCTGAAACTTTATTTTTAAGTATATCTAAATCTTCATTACTACTAGCTGTTCCAAAATTGTAACTCAATAAAAATTCTGACGTCGTACCAGTATATTGTTTGATTTTACTAATACCTAAATCATAAGCATACCCAATACTTAAGTTTTTATATCTTGCACCAAAACTAAAAGCAACAGCATAATTACTATGATATGTTACACCAAACCAGCCATATTTTTTCCAATCTATCACACCATTGATATCGTATTGTGTAGGAGCACCATAAACATTTCTAACCATAATCAATGGATAAGCAGTAATACCCTTAGTAGATGATACATCAAAAACATATTTTAAAGTAGAATAATAATGTCTAGCTAAATTATATGTACCTGTTGTTCCAAGATTGTTCATAAACCTAACACTATTTCCAACTAATTGTGGAACTGCAAAACCTAATTCAAGACTTTTCCATTTATATGCCAAACCAAAATCAGCATTTACAACCGTTCTCGCAATTTGTTGAGTAATTAAAAAAGGATCTGTTACGTCTAAAACAACAGCTTTAGAAAAATTCACCTTATTATTAACTACACCTAAAGCTAAACCAAAAGTGAATGAATTAGAATTGTTAATGTTTAATTTATAAGAATAACTAACATTCGCGCCAGTTCTAGCTAAAATATCGGTTACATCTGAATACATAGTTAAACCTAAACCTACACCTCTTTGCTTAACCGAACCATCTAATGTAAAATAAGATGTCTGAGGTGAACCTGATATACCAACCCACTGAGTTCTATGGGTTAAAAAAGCATTCGTTGTACCTTTATTCCCCGTTAATGCCGGATTTGTAATAAATTGATTAGAATAGTATTGACTACTAAAAGGAGTTTGCTGTGCCTTAACAGAAGTTGCAACTAAAATAAATAATACAAAAGCTATAATTAAATTTTTCATATCTCTTTCCTTTTTCTTTTATCTAATAATTATTTATTACCCTGTAAAAGTGTGATTGCCCCTTTATAAATTTTATCAGAGTCTACGAATTTAACTATGTAATAATAAGTTGCATCTGGTAGAAGTTTACCTTTACACTTACCATCCCATTCATTCTTATAGTCTTGACTTTCGAAAATAATTTCACCTTCTCTATTTACAACAATAACTTCAGTACCTGGATAGTTTTCAATATTACCAATTCCCCAAGTATCATTTTTACCATCATCATTAGGACTCATCATATTAGATATAACCAATTGATGATCTTTAATTACATTAACCACTATTGTGTCTCTACTTGTACATCCATTAAAATGAGTAGCTATTACGGTGTAAGTTGTAGTGTCGAGAGGAGATGCTATAGGATTAGCAATGTACTGATCATCTAAAGAAATAGATGGTTTCCAATTCCAAGTTACAATTGAACTACCTTTTGCATTTAATTGAACTGAACTTCCTAAACTAATTGTAGTATCATTTCCAACATTTACTGACTGAGTTGGTAAAGCATAAATATTTAATACATATTTAGCTGTATCAGTTAAAATAGTAATACATGTTAAATCAGAAACAATAAAGTTTAAAGTAATCGTTTTACCAGCATCTTGAATTGATGGTTTGTAATAAGGGTTAACGATACTTGAATTTGAAATTACACCAGTTCCATTATGTGTCCAAGACGGTGTTCCATTTAACGCTAATCCATTTAAGTACAATGAATCACTATAACAAATTGTAGAAGTTGTTAAACCAATAAGAGATGCTTCAGGTAAAGGATTTACTGAAAGAACAAAAGTCGCAGTATCAGTTGCAAGACCACAACTATTGTTACTTGAAAGTGTTAAAGTTAAAGTAACATTTTTACCTGCATCTGCAATAGTAGGTGTATATGATGGTGTTAAAGTATTCGCTCCTGCTGATATTGCACCTGCACCATTTTCAGACCATACATAAACTGCACCATTAGAAATTGTAGCAACAGTATTTGGAACTGTAAAAGTTGCATTATAACAAGTTGATCCAGTTGCTCCAGTAATTGAGGCTATAGGTAATTTCTCAATTGTAATCAATACTTCAGAAGAATCAATACATCCGCCAGAAGAAATAATTCTAGTAAAATATCTATTTGAATTTAATGTATCAGTTACATAATTAAGTGTTGAACTTATACCTGGGGCAATCGAATGTGATACACCTAAAGCATTTTGACTTGTATACCATGAATAAGTATATGTCCCATTTCCTCCTGAAGGAAGTGAACTTGTAATACTTGTTCCAGTACCTTCACAAATTGTACTTGGAGTAGCAGTCAATAATGGTTGAACGATTACATCATTGATTGTAAGTGTTCCTGTTGCTGATGCTATTCCACAAGTTCCTGAAGTAGATACAGTATAATTAAAAGTACCTAAATCAGATGGAGTTCCAGAAATTGTATAAAACCCTGTTAATAGATCAATACCTCCAACTACTCCTGTTGGCAAACCAGTTACAATTGCATTGTTTGCATTTCCACCAAATGTATAAGCAATTGGCGTCCCAATAACAGAACCCAAACATAAATTTTGAGCGTTTAAGAATGGAGCATTTAATGTTAAAGTTGGAGTTGTAATATCAACTGTAATTGCTATTTCAGTTGATTGAACCGAACATGAACCAGATGCAATTGACAAAACATAATAACTATCAGCCACTAAATTTGGAGTAGAATAATTTAAAGTAGTATTTATTCCGGTAGCAGGTAAGTATGGCCCACCAGTTGTTGAACTTGTTAACCAAGTGTATGAATAAGTTCCTGTTCCTCCAGCTGAAGGAGCAATCCCATTCAAAAT
>CAMDMY010000075.1 GCA_945902775.1 Chryseobacterium gleum
CATCGCTAATGAAGTGAAACCGCACGTAAATACTTTCCTTCACGCTCTCTTTCGCTGAAAAAGCGAAACGCGATTACGGAAAAATTTACAGCTAATTCGGTAGAAAGACCAAATTCATATTAGTGCTTCGCAAATACATTTCTATTTGATTCAAGAATACAATACCAAAAAATAGTCCCCAACTTTTGGTATTGATCCGGTATTGATCCATAATGAATTACTATTATATCAGTTATAAACTTATCTGCATTAAAAAAGGGCTAACTCAAAATTGAATTAGCCCTTTCGTAAAATCATTTTCTATTACTTTTTCATTGCTTCCGCGTCCATTCTAAGCAACTCAACAACTACTTCTGATGTTATGTCTAGCCCACCTTTAAAATACAAAGTTACAGATTCGTCAATTACATAACTTAATTTTTTTCTGTCAGATACAACTTCTACTGCTTTTTGAACTCGCTCTAAAATTGGTTTATTTAATTCTTGACTTACAGCTTGCATTTCAGAATTTAAAGACTGTTGTCTTTCTTCTAAAGATTGCTGTTTTTTCATTAATTTTTCTTCCTCAATTTTAATAATCACAGGAGACATAGTAGGGCGGGATTTTTCATAAACTGCAACTTGCTTTTGAAAATCTTCTTCCATTTCTTTTAATTCATTCACTCCATTTGCTTCAAACACTTTTAATTGCTCAATAGCTGCTTTTCTAGATGGTAATGTATCTAATAATTTTTGAGAATTTACATGTCCTATTTTTTGTTGTCCCATTGCTGTTCCTAAACAAAATACTACTGCGATTGCTGTTACTAAATTTTTCATTTAATTTTTATAATTGTTGTTTTTATTTACTTATTTAACTGCTATACCCATTTCCTTTAATACCACATCACTTATGTCCATTTTAGGGTCTGCGTAGACTAAATTACTTTGATTTGCTTTATCAAAAACAAACGTATATGCCTTTTTTGTTGCCACCTCTTGCATTGCTTCAAATACTTTATCCTGAATTGGCTTCACTAATTCTTGTCTTTTTTGAAAATAGTCCCCTTTCACACCAAAACGCAATTTTTGCATTTCCATTGTTTCAGTTTCTACTTTTAAAATTTCATCTTTCCTTTTTTGTTTTTCTTCAGTAGGCAATAAAACTTCTTCTCGAGCAAAATTATCTTTTTTCACTTTTAAAGCAGCGTATCTTTCTTCAATATCTTTTGTCCAACGGTCTGCTAATTTATCTAATTTATCCTTTGCCTCCTTGTATTCAGGTACATTCGATAAAATATAATCTGAATCAATATAAGCATACTTTTGTGCATAGACAAATGATGTGCCAAAGAGTATAAATAAACAAATAAAAATATTTTTCATTCTATTTTTTATTGAATCAAACGTTGAAATTAAACAAATTATTATAAATCAACTTAAAAGTATTATAAATCTCCAAGATTCATACCAATTGAAAAACTCAATTTTGTAGAATATCCTTTTTGATCAATAGAACTGTTTGTTCCATTTGCAATACTGTATCCTGATGACCAACTGTCTAATTTATCAAATCCCCAACCATAATCTAACCCTAACATTCCAAACATTGGCAAGAAAACTCTAATCCCTACACCAGCTGATCTTTTCACATTTAAAGGATTAAATTTATCAAAAGATGGAAATGTATTTCCTGCCTCTCCAAACGCTAAAACATAAAAAGTTGCCTGTGGGTTTAATGAAATTGGATAACGCATTTCCATTACATATTTAGCAATTAATGGATCACCGGAAGCAGATGACAAAACACCATCATTATAACCTCTCAAAGCAATGATTTCTCTTCCCCCCATCTGCTGCATACCTGATAACCCACTTCCTCCTAAAACAAAACGTTCACTTGGAATCAATCCTTTCGATTTAGTATAAGATCCTAAAAATGCAAACCCATAACGTGTTCTTAATACTAATTTTTTATCCGATGTTAAAGGCAAAAACCATTCACCCGTAAATTTGATTTTATAATATTCTAAGTATTTATATCGATCTTGCGGACTTTGAGATGAATAGTCAGATACTCCTTCAAATTTAGAATAAGGTATACTACTTTTTGCAGTTAAAGTAATATTAGATCCACCTTGAGGATAAATTGGTGCACTTATAGAATTTCTTTGTAATACATATTTTAAACTAATATCATTTGCATACCCTGTTCTAAAATTAGAGGATGACCAAAGGCTGTAGTTTTTTAAATCATAATATTGATAAGATAATTCATAATATGCGCTGAAATAATCATCAGGGAATTTTTTTCTTCTACCTAATCCAATACCTGCTCCAGAAATACTTAAATAATTAGAATTTGGATTTGATTTAGCTAATCCACTGTAATTTATATCTGTATGATTGATCCAATACGTTAATGAATTAGGTTTTCTACCTCCAAACCAAGGTTCAGTAAATGAAAAATTATAACTCTGATACACTTTTCCATTTGATTGAGCTCTAATGGATAAACGTTGTCCATCTCCACCAGGAAGAGGGGACCAAGACTCCTTTTTAAAGAAATTTTTTGTTGAAAAATTATTAAATGTTAAACCTAATGTCCCAATTAGTCCACCACTACCATTATTACCTAAAGCATTCGAAGAACCTCCTAAAGAAGAACCATTTGTCATTCCATTTCTACCACCGTAACCGCCTGATAATTCAATTTGATCAGACGACTTTTCTTCAACAGTATATTCAATATCTACAGTTCCATCAGCTGGATTTGGAATAGGGTTAATTTGAAATCCTTGTTCATTAAAATAACCTAATTGAGACAATTCTCTTTGCGTTCTTATAATATCATTCCTGTTAAATAAATCTCCAGGCTTAGTTCGAATCTCTCTTCGTATTACATAATCATTCGTTTTTGTATTTCCTTTAATAATAATTCGTTTAACTCTTGCTTCTTTACCTTCAATTAAACGCATTTGAAAATTAATATGATTATTCGTTACATTCGTTTCTACAGGAGTTATCTGGAAAAATAAATATCCTCTATCCATATATAATGAAGAAATATCTCTTCCATCTTGACTCATATTTAAACGCTGATCTAAAAGCGTTTTATCATACATGTCTCCATTTTTAACACCTAATACAGTATCTAAATAACTCGACCTGAATTTTGTATTACCAATCCATTCAATATCACCAAAATAATATTTTTGACCTTCTTCAATTTCGATATTTATCGTTAGATTTTTTGCATCCTTTAAATAGACCGTGTCAAATTTAATAGTTGCATCTCTTAAACCAATCGCATTGAATTTATCTAATAATGCTATTTTATCTCTATCGTAAGCTATTTTAGAAAATTTAGATCTTTTCCAAACTCTCCAAAATACTTTTTGCTTCGTATCTTTCATCGCCATTTTCAGCTTCCAATCAGGAATTGATTGATTACCATCTATGTTGATTGTACCTATTTTAATTTTTTCGTTTTTTGTAATATCAATTAAGAAAATCTGAGAATTATTAATTAAAGTATCAGTAATTCTATTGATTTTTACATCCACAGAATAATATCCTTTTTCTCTGAAAAAACTCTTGATCTTATTATTTGTAGAATAAACAAGGTTTTCGGTAATCGTTTTACCAGAATACAAACTAATTTCTTCTCTTATTTTATCAGCCTCTCTTTTGTTAATTCCTTTAAATTTAAATCTAGATAATTTAGGTCGAGGAGTTAACTTAATTACCAAATATACAACTCCAGCAACTTCTTTCTCAACCGTAATTTCAGCACCTGAAAAAAGTTCTTCTTTCCATAAATTTCGAATTGCTTTTGAAATCTGATCACCAGGAATACTAATAGATTGACCCTGTTTTAAACTAGCGATTAACTTTATTGCATTGTGATCAAAGTTATCTGCTCCCTCTACTCTTATGCCTCCAATCTCATATTTTTTAGGTGTTTTAAAATCAAAATTTAAATCCTCCCCAATTGTAATCGGATTGTTCGTTTGAGAATTAACTGTAAAAGTTAAAACAATAAAAAAAAGTAGATAGAGTAGCTTAGTCATTTATTGTGTGTCTTTTGAAATTTGTTCAGAAACCATTCCAAATCGACGCTCTCTTGATTGGTAATTTATTACAGCCTTAAATAAGTCTTCTTTTGTAAAATCAGGCCAAAGAACATCCGTGAAATAGAATTCAGAATAAGCTATTTGCCATAATAAAAAATTACTTACTCTATGTTCACCACTTGTTCTAATTAATAATTCAGGATCAGGAATTTCTTTTGTTGTAAGGTGGTTAGAAATAAAATTATCGTCAATTTCATTTGGATTAATTTCACCTTTTAGTACTTTTTCTGCGATTTTTTTTGTCGCATTTACTAGTTCCCATCTAGAACTATAATTTAAAGCTAAAATTAAACTTGTTTCAGTGTTGTGCGCCGTTTTTAAAATTGCATTTTTTAATTCATCACGACAACTATCAGGTAAACCTTCAGTGTCACCTATTGTCATTAAACGAATTCCTTTTTCATTTAATTCATCAATTTCACTTGAAATTGTTCGAACCATCAAGTCCATTAAACCATCAACCTCTTCTTTCGGTCGACTCCAATTTTCTGTAGAAAAAGCATACAACGTAAGGTATTTAACCTTCAACTCTTTAGCTCCTTTTAGAACTTCACGAACAGACTCAACACCATAATTATGTCCGTATAAACGTTCATGACCTTGTTGTTTTGCCCACCTTCCATTGCCATCCATAATTACGGCAATATGTTGAGGAATATTTGTATGATCTATTTGTTGTAAAAAATCCATTAATTATTCTGGTATTAAGAACGAAAATAATGAAAGATTTGAAATTAAATGAGTTAATTCAAAAGCTTAACATACCTTAACAAAAAAGAGGGAAATGGAAAACCAGATCCCTCTTCAATTTTATTGAAAAGTTTACTCAGCTAGTAAAACGACTTTGTCATTTTGCATTTCCAAAACGCCACCATTTATACTTACTCGAATAACTTTAGAATCTTTTTGATCACCTTCAATCAATTCACTTGATTTTTCGTCACGAACAAAAGGAGAAGAAAGATCAACTTTCACTTTTCCTTTTCCAAGTGCTGAAATAATTGGAGCGTGTCCTTTCAATATTTGAAACAAACCATCTAAACCTGGTAATTGAACTGCTTCAATTTCTCCAGCGAAAATTTTTGTTTCTGGTGTAATTATTTCTAAGTGCATATTAAATCTTTTGATATATAAAGTGAGACGTTACAAGTAACGTCTCTCAATACTCTTTTTATACGTTAGAGTCTTCTAACATTTTCTCTCCAGCCTCAATAACTTCATCAAGACCACCTTTCAAGTTAAATGCAGCTTCAGGATATTTATCCATTTCACCATCTAAAATCATATTGAACGCTTTGATAGTATCTTTAATGTCTACTAAAACACCTTTAAGACCTGTAAATTGCTCAGCTACATGGAAAGGTTGTGATAAGAAACGTTGAACACGACGTGCTCTGTGTACGATCATTTTATCTTCTTCAGATAACTCATCCATCCCTAAGATAGCGATGATATCTTGTAACTCTTTGTAACGTTGCAAAGTCAATTTTACTCTTTGAGCAGTATTGTAGTGATCGTCACCAACAATCTCAGGTGTTAAAATACGAGAAGTAGAATCCAATGGATCAACCGCTGGATAAATACCTAACTCAGCAATTTTACGAGATAATACAGTTGTAGCATCTAAGTGAGCAAACGTATTAGCTGGCGCTGGATCTGTTAAATCATCTGCAGGTACGTATACCGCTTGTACTGAAGTAATAGAACCGTTTTTAGTAGAAGCAATACGCTCTTGCATAGCCCCCATTTCTGTTGCTAAAGTTGGTTGGTATCCTACCGCAGAAGGCATACGACCTAACAATGCTGAAACCTCTGAACCAGCCTGAGTGAAACGGAAAATGTTATCAACGAAAAATAAGATATCAGCTCCTTTTCCTTCACCTTCACCATCACGGTAATATTCCGCCATAGTTAAACCTGATAAAGCAACACGAGCACGAGCACCAGGAGGCTCATTCATTTGTCCGAAAACGAAAGTCGCTTTTGAGTTAGTTAACTCATTCACGTCAATTTTAGAAAGATCCCATCCACCTTCTTCCATACTGTGCATGAATTCAGAACCGTAAGTGATAATTCCTGACTCTAACATCTCACGAAGTAAGTCATTTCCTTCACGTGTTCGCTCACCAACTCCTGCAAATACAGAAATACCAGAATAAGCTTTCGCTATATTGTTAATTAATTCTTGAATTAATACCGTTTTACCAACTCCAGCACCACCGAATAGACCAATTTTACCACCTTTTGCATAAGGTTCAATTAAGTCAATCACCTTGATACCTGTGAAAAGTACCTCTGTAGCTGTCGTTAATTCCTCAAATTTCGGTGCTTCACGGTGGATAGCTAAACCATCAGAATTATCAACTTCATTGATTCCGTCAATAGCCTCTCCAATTACGTTAAATAAACGACCTTTGATTTTATCTCCGATTGGCATTTTAATACCACTTCCTGTTGAAATTGCTTCCATACCACGAGTAAATCCATCTGTAGAATCCATCGAAATGGTACGTACAGAGTTTTCACCTACGTGAGATTGAACTTCAAGAACTACTTTCGTTCCGTCTGCTTTAACTACAACCAATGCATCAAAGATACTTGGTAGAGTTACATCTTTTTCGAATCTTACATCGACAACAGGTCCGATTACCTGAGAAATTTTACCTTTAATTTCCGACATTACAGTGTCTTTTAAAAATGAATTCTTAATTTTGGCGCAAAGATAAGTTAAAAGTTTTAAGTAGGGAAAATATTTTAGAATTTATTTATCAAATAAATTTTTAGAATCGCCTTTTTGTTAGTAAGTTATTCCCATATAAATATCAAATTCTTTTAAATAGTAAATATTCTCAAATTTTTAGAAAACTTCTTTTTGAAAGTTTTTGTTAATTAAGTATTTCACAGGCAAATAAGATGCTAAAAAACTTAAAACACCAACAAGTGAAATTATTAAAAGTCCATCTAGGAAATTAATTTTCATCGGGAATGCATCTCCGCCAGAATTAGGCATTTGTAAAATCTTGAAATAAATTTGAGTAATGCAAATTGAATAGCCTAACACTAAACCTGCTAAAACACCTTTACCTGAGATAATTAAACCTTCAAAGAAGAATATTTGAAAAATCATCTTTTTATTTGCACCGAAACTTATCATTGTTTTAATGTTATCCATTTTTTCAATAAATAGCATTGTTAAAGAAGCTACTAAATTAAACGCTGCCAAAATAAAAATGAAAAGTAAAATTATTAGTACAATTATTTTCTCGGTTTTACTCGTTTTATATATCAACTCATTTTTCTCGTAATTCGTTTTGACAATAAAATCCTTGCCCAAAAACTTTTTCAAATTCTCTTTTACTTCATCGTTTTCTATCCCTTTTTCAGCTTCAATATAAATCGAAGTGATATCATTTTCATATTCTAATAATTCTTTAGCTAATCCAATTGGCACAACTACAAATTCTGAATTCACTTCTTTATTGAAATTCATTCTAGCGGAAATACGAATATTTTTTGTAACAAATGGATTAGATGCAAAACGTACTGTTGCATCTCTTTTCGGCGCATAAAAAATTAATCGTTGATAATCGTTTCGAGGAATGTAACCACCTAAATTATCTAATAAAGAAGCTCCTATGATTGCTTCATCAATCCCGTTTTCATTTAACGAAGGGAATCCATCAACAATATGATTTTGCATTTTTGAGATCATCAAAAAGGAAGGCTCTATTCCGATCATTTTTGCATTCACCCATTTTTTATCGTTCTTTAAAACAACAACTTCTTCGATTGATTTTGATACTCTTTTTACACCGGTTATTTTTTCTAATGTATTAAAATCAATTTGATTTTCATTAAAAGTCTTACCTCTTGAAGAACGAATAACGATATCTGAATCAAATTCTGAATATAATTTTTCAACCATTGATTCAATACCATTAAAGGCTGACAATAATATCACTAATGCAGCTGTTGATACTGAAATACCTACGACAGAAATCCTTGTTATTAAATTAATAACATTTTTCTTTCTTTTAGCTGAAAGATAACGGCGTGCTATAAAAAAGGGAAGATTGATAATCTAACTTTTTTTCAATAAAACATCAATTTGACTTGCATAGTCTAATGAATCATCGATAAAAAATAATAATTCAGGGATTTTACGCATGTTTTTAAGTCTTTTACCAACTTCTCCTCTGATTTTTTTTATATTCTCACGAATACTTTCTAATACTTCATTCTTATCAGGACCAGCAAATATACTTACATAACAACGTGCAAGTGATAAATCTGAAGTCACTCGAACAACAGTTACGCTCACCATTGCTCCTAAACATACTTCACGTGCATTTCTTTGAAAATAAACAGATAACTCTTCCAAGATAACGCCTTCAATTCTATTTTGTCTTATTGAACTCATAGTACAAAAGTAAAGAATTGTTAGCAATGGTTTAAAAAAAGATAAACAAAAACTATCTTTGCACTATTATGAAAGATATTTTAGAAATACACAAGTATTCATTTACATACAAAATGACAGCAATTTTAGTAATTGTTTTCAATATACTTTTTTCAATTTTTAACTTAGTTTCACTTGGACTTTTTGTTCCATTCTTGAATTTAATTTTTCTTGATCATACTAAAGAAATTGAAATTATTGCTAAACCAATTTATAATGGAGGTGTCACAGAATTCTTTCAATATTTGACTGAATACTATAATTATTTTATGCAATCAATGATTGCTGAAGATCCTAAAAAAGCGTTATTATTCGTTTGTGTTTCAATTGTTGTTGCATTTATACTTAAAAATATTTCACGTTACGGTGCAATTTGGCATCAATCTCAAATGCGAATGGCGGTTGTTAGAGATATTAGAAATAAAATTTTTGAAAAAGCAATGAACCTTCCTCTTTCATTTTATTCGGAAGAAAGAAAAGGAGATATTATATCTAGAATGAATAGTGATGTTGGAGAAATCGAAGTTGCTGTTGTTAGTGTGTTAGAATTAATCTACAGAGAACCAATCTCAATCGTTATGTATATTTTGACACTTTTATATATGAGTCCTCAACTAACCTTGTTTTCTTTTATATTGCTTCCTGTATCCGCTTTTGTAATCTCTAGGATTGGTAAAAGTCTAAAAAAAACAGCGAAAGAAGGTCAACACCAAATGGGAGTGGTAAACTCAGCAATTGAAGAGAGTTTAGGGGCAATAAGAATAATTAAAGGTTTTAATGCAGTTCCACAAGTTTTAGAATCATTCAAAAAAATCAATTTAAAGCATCAACAATTAATAACCAAAACTTTCAGAAAAAAAGACCTCTCATCTCCTTTGAATGAGACACTTGGAGCAATAGTTTTAGTTTGTATCGTTTGGTTTGGAGGTGGTATGATTTTAGATAATAAACCAGGCACAAATTTAACTGGTGGAGAATTCATTGCTTTCATCGTTGTTTTTTCACAATTATTAAGACCAATTCAAGGAGTTGCTAATTCAATCGGTTTTTTAAATAAAACAAAAGCTTCACAGGATAGAATTAATGAAATTTTAAATAGTGATGAGAAAATTTTCGAAGTTGAAAATCCTTTAAAATTAAATGAATTAGAAGTTGGTTTGAAATTCAATCATGTTTCCTTTAAATATAAAGATGATTATGTTTTAAAAGATATTGATTTTATTATCCCAAAAGGTAAAACATTTGCACTGGTAGGTGAATCAGGAAGTGGGAAATCAACTATTTCGGATTTATTACCTCGCTTCTACGATGTTACTGAAGGCTCTATTTTTTATGACTCAATCGATATTAAAAATGCTTCTATTCAAGATTTAAGAAATCACATTGGTATTGTTTCTCAAGAATCTATTCTATTCAATGATACTGCTAGAAATAACATTCTTTTTGGTACTGAAAATGCATCGGAAGAAGAAGTTATAGCAGCTGCGAAAATAGCAAATGCACATGAATTTATAATGAGTCTAGAAAATGGCTATGATACAAATATTGGTGAACGTGGAAATAAACTTTCAGGTGGACAAAAACAGAGAATGAGTATCGCTAGAGCGGTTCTTAAAAATCCTGCCATAATGATTTTAGATGAAGCAACTTCAGCTTTGGATACAGAATCTGAAAAATTAGTTCAAGATGCATTAGAAAAACTAATGAAAGATCGAACTTCATTAGTTATTGCTCATCGATTAAGTACCATTCGAAATGCAGACCAAATAATCGTTTTATCAAAAGGTGAAATCAAAGAAATGGGAACGCATATCGAACTAATCGAGAAAAAAGGACTTTATTACAATTTATGCTCTTTACAAGGAATTGAAAATTAAACAGTTCAATATAAAAAATAAACAAATCCTCTAGATTCATCAGAGACTGCTTGATAGATTAGCAATACAATAATTGCTACTAAAACTGCTTGAAGATACATAGGCATATTCGCAAATAAATCCTCGTAAATTGCTTTGATTCGTTTTGGTAACCAATGAAAAATAAAACCAACCACCATAATAATAAACACAACCTGATAAGTTGAAATCACTTTTAGGAAAGTTGGAATATCAAAACCAAATCCGTTCCAAATGTGATTCAGAAATGCGAACGGGGCATCATCTTCCTGCATTATAAACCAAATTCGTGTGAAGGTGATAAAGTTAAACGTGATGAATATTTTCCAAAAATGTGTAATTTTTCCAGTTTTGTTTTCATACGGACTTACCTTTTTCCAATAATTATAAAGGATTAAAGCCAAACCGTTCATCGTTCCCCACATCACAAAATTAACACTCGGTCCGTGCCATAAACCTCCGACCACCATTGTGATTAAGAGATTTAAATCACGATGGACATATTTATTTATGTTTGGATAAAAAATAACTCCTAGAATATAAAAAGCTGTAATCCCTATGTATATGAAAATCAATTCATACCATTGAGTTATAAAAATTAGAAACGTAAAAATGACCAATGTAGTAATGTATGTTCCCCATCCCCCTGATTTATTTCCTCCTAATGGAATGTACAGATAATTTCGAAGCCACGCTCCTAGAGAACGGTGCCATCTTCTCCAAAAATCAACTACATTGATTGCTTTATAAGGAGAGTCGAAATTTTGAAATAAACGGAATCCCATTAAACGAGAAACTCCTGTTGCAATATCTGTATAACCTGAAAAATCCCCATAAATTTGTAATGAGTAAGCCCACATTGCTATTACACCAACAAACCCTGGATAAGCTTCAGGTGAATCAATCACTTTATCTACAAAATGTGCAGCAATATAATCCGCAATAACTAACTTCTTAATTAACCCTTTGACTATTTGGATAACCGACCAACTAAAATCATCTTTGGTTAAAGTATAAGGCTTTGTAATTTGAGGAATAAAATCTTTTGCTCTAGCAATTGGACCTAATAAAATATGCGGAAAGAATGTAATGAAAAATGAATATTCAAAGAAATTCTTAACTGGTTCTATTTCTTTTCGATATACATCTACTGTATAACTGATACTTTGAAACGTAAAAAAAGATACTCCTGCAGGTACAATTATTTTATCTACTAAAGAACCTGTTCCTGTAAATCCACTTGTCCATTGAGCGAAATAATTCAAAGCTTTATAATCTGTCTGAAACATTTCATTGAATGATTCAGTGAAAAAGAAAGCATATTTAAAATATCCAAGAATTAAAATGTTTAAAACAACAGAAATTATCATAACCGTTTTCTTACCTAACAATGAGCTAGATGTATGAATCCACTTCGCCGCTAGGTAATTTAGAATAATTGAAAAGGATAATATTACAACCGATGCACCAGAAGTTTTGTAATAGAAAAATAATCCTATCGCTGTAAAGAAAATGGTTTTCAATAACGTCTTTTTTTGTAAGACGGAAAAAATCATCATCACTAGTAAGAAAAACAACCAAAAGTCGAGTTGAGTAAAACTTATAGCATACCCATGTCCACTTTTAAAAGAAAATAATCGCTCTAACATTCTTTACTTTTTGTTTTTCAATTTGCTTTTATCCATTTGCTCCAACCATTTCATAAAGGCGTCGAAATACATATCCCCTTTTAAATGATATCCAATTGGCGTAAAATGAACTTTATCTTCCTTCATTAAACCTGCATCTTGCCATGTTTTAGAAGACCCTAATTCACCCATAATTCCATATAAATCCCAAACAGGACATTGATATTGAACGGCTAATTCATTTATAACATCCCTTTGTCTGGCAATATTTTTATTCACACTTTTTTTATGGTAATACGAATCATTTGGAACCGTCAATAAAATGGCACAATTTGGATTGGCACGCAATACAATTTGCATCATTTTTTCAAGATTCGCTTTGTAAACTAAAGGATCAAAACTTTCAAAAGGAACATTCGCATCATTTGTTCCTACAGAAAAAGCAAAGAAATCAGGTGCTGATTGTTTTAATTGTTCCTCAAAATTTCCACACTCTAAATAAGTGAATAAAGCCGCGCCGTTAACCCCAATTGAAGTATATGAGATACCAGGTTGATCATTGGTTAATTGGATCCCCGATATTTTTAACTCATAAGGTTCTGCAATCGTTTTTGTTATTTCTATGTCAAATGAGTCTAAACATTCTGTAAAGAAAACATCCGTGTATCCTATATCTTCATTTCTTCTCTCTTCAGAAATACAAGTTGATGTAGCACCAAAATCAAATGAATACGGAAAACTCCCTTTGTTGTGAAATATTCTGATTTTAGAAAATCCAGGTTTAACTTTTGACTTATCGTGACGGAAATGCAAATCCATTTTGGAATCTGGACAAGATACTATCACCCCTAATAAACCATAATCTAATTCACATTGATCGTGCGCTACACTCCTGTACGATTTCCAATTATTAGACGATGAAAATTCATAATTTGCAGGATTGTTCGTTTTCGCTAAATCAAAAGGAAATAAAAATCCTCGTTCGCCAGGAACTCCTTCCCATGTCATTTGCAATTTCTCTCTAATATCGTGAGTATATATATCTGCCTGTAAATGAGACCCTCCAATATGATAAAAATTTAATTTTCTATCTTTTTCATGTACCATTTTCTGCATATTTCTATACAAATTGACCCAATTAGGACTTACTGGAGATAAAAATTGGAAGTTATTTTTCTCAAAATGAATGAAAGGATATTTTGTATTTAAGGAAGTATCTAAATTATAAAAATCAGAAAATTCGTAACTATTTAAAGTATCCGGACGTGAAAATAGTTGTCCAATCGTTGAACACGAAAACAACATAAACACAAATCCTATAGAATACATTAATCTCAAAATCAATCTGTTACTTTTGTTAAAATTCTCTATCAATCTCATTAAGAAACACTTACTCTAGTTGTTTCCACTTTGCAAATTCAGCTTCAAATGCATCATAAAATAATTGTGATGCAATACTTGCCCCTCGATTACTAAAATGGATATAATCTTTACCTGCTAAACCACTTTCTACCCAAGATGGCATTGAATTTAATCCTCCCATTGCTGAAAATAAGTCCCAATAACCTGCGCCTTCATTTGATGAAACTTTTCTCATTTGAGCAACACAATATGGCAATAATCTATATGACTCATAAATTCCACCACTAAATTTAGACATATCACTCGGTCCAATGACAATAATTGCTGTTGATGGATGTAATTTTTTAACCATTCGAATTTGTGATTGAAATTGTGAAGCATATCTTCGAACAGATGAACTATCCTTAAAATAAGGAACAGAATTTCCTCCAAATTGCAATAGAATCAATTCACTGTTTAAATCATTGTACATTCTACTCACTACATTGTGATCTAAATATCCGAAGAAAGTACCGCTACACCCTCTCATTCCAATATTATCTACTTGGACCCCATAATCACCTTCCAAAGAAAAACCGCAAATTGTAGGACTTAAAGCACTTGAAAAAACATATTTTAATGTCCCAGCTGAAGAAGTAAAACTCAGTGGAAGAACGTGGTATTTTCCATCTTTTACTAAACTATCTTCGTGAATTAATTTTCCATTCTGAAATACTTTTACTGCACATGGTTTTACACAACTTGTATAAAACATTTTTACATTATTATAGGTTCTTGCTCTACTTTGAGCGCTGTAAGACGGCTCGATTTCAATCCATGCTTCTTTAATAACATTTGTATTTGCAATTTCCGAACTATCATATTCTTCTTCAGTGAATCTTGCTGCAGATCCCATTGCACCGTATCTTCGATTTTTCAATTTTAATCCACCAAAACAATTGTATCGAACAAAATTAGAAGAGTAATTTTGTTTAAATGACATTGTTTGATACACGTTCATCGCAGGAATTAAACCTGGTCCATTTCCACCAAATTGATTTTGAATACGTTGACGAATATAAGAAGTCATTCTATCTCCTTCTATTTGAGAATCACCATAATGTAAAATATGTAACTTCGATTTTTCAGTCGCTACTTTGTCCATTTTCTCAAAGAAACGATGCAAATTAGCTCTTGCTGATTCTGATAAATGTAAATTAGTAGTGCTTTCATCTGATAATTCACCCCCTTTTGGAGCGCCTAAGTTCCCTTTAGAACGGGCTACGTGTTTAACTTGTTTTTTAGTTTCAGGAAGCTTTATCGGTTCAGAAGTAACTGTCTCATCTATAGATATATCCAAATTGGAGGTATCCACCATTGCTACAATTTTTGAAATATCCTTTTTTACTTGTTTTTTAGGGTGAAAAAATTCTTCTTTTGAAAGAAAATGAATTTTAGCTCCTCCTAAATCATACCCTTCCTCTGGCGCAAAATAGACAACAGGAGCTAATACCAGCATAACCGCTAGAATAAACAAAATTATATGATATGATTTTATTTCTTTCAAAAAATGTATTCCAAAATTTTCGTTAAAAGTAGTTACTAACGAGAGAAGAAGTCATTTTGTTACAATTTAAATTTATATCATTTTTTAAAATATTTTTTTTTCATAAAAATGCATGACTGTATTAACAATTAAATAAATAAAATATCTTAAAATTGATTATTTAAAAATTGATTAAAAAAATATAAAAACACATAATAAATTAATAAACAGTAATTTAACTGATAAATAATTCAATTTATCAGTCGTAAATTGTATTGAAAAATATCATTAATTATGTTTATAATTTTAAATACTTA
>CAMDMY010000076.1 GCA_945902775.1 Chryseobacterium gleum
TTTTGTGACTATTTTTTCCAAGCTCTGGTCATTTCTCTTTTCCCTGGAGGTCCAGGTAATGGCTCAACGGTAAAACCAACCTCTTTCATATTTCGTTTAACTTGACCTTTAGCACAATAAGTGACTAAAAATCCCCCAACTTTTAAGGAGTCATACATTTTTTTAAATAATTCAACCGACCACATTTCATCTTGCGCTCTAGGACCAAATGCATCGTAATAAATTATATCAAACGATTCTTTTTTTAGTTCCAAAGATTGAAGTTCGTTTTTAATCTTTTTCAAATCGAAAAATGGTGACATTTCATTCATTTCTTCCCAAGAAGATGAATGAATTTTTTTATACAATTCCACATTTTCATCACCCACTAATTGAGCATACTCTAAAGCTATAATTTCATCTTCAGAAATAGGAAAAGCTTCAACACCACTATATTCAATCTTTAATTTAAGTTCATATGCTTTAATTCCTGATAAAAAAGCATTTAAACCTGTTCCTAACCCCATTTCAAAGATTGAAATTTGCGATTTTTCTTTAAACTCTAACAAACCATTTTTTATAAAAACATGCAAAGCTTCTTGTAAAGCTCCGTGCGAAGAATGGTAATTTTCATCCAAATCAACTATTCTAATTGTCTTCGATCCATCCCCTGTTTCTACTATTTCTCTTTTCATTTTCAAGTTCAATAAAAATTAGATTTGAATTCGTTTTTTCGCTTAAAATTCAACTAATCAAAAGTACTAAGAATCTAACTAAAAAATTGTTGAAATTTAAAGCAAAATGAATCGCTGAAAATATAAAATCAATTCCGTATCTTTGTAACTATGGAGAATGAAAGAACTGAAAACACTCGTAAACCTGCTGTTCGAACTAAAACCCCGAACTTATTAGCAAACGAACTTGGAAAAGTCCCACCACAAGCGGTTGACATTGAACAAGCTGTTTTGGGTGCAATGATGTTGGAAAAGAATGCAGTTACAGATGTAATCGATATGCTTACACCTAGTAGTTTCTATGATCCTAAACATCAATTTATTTATGGTGCTATTAGAGAGTTATTCGGTAGTTCTAGTCCTATTGACCTTTTAACAGTTTCAAATAAACTTCGTCAAAACGGTGAGCTAGAAGGTGCAGGAGGTGCTGCTTATATTTCTCAATTAACAAGCAGAGTTGCTTCTTCAGCCCACGTTGAATTTCACGCAAGAATCATTGCAGAAAAACACATTAAAAGAGAACTTATTCGAATGAGTGGTGAAGTAATTCGTGATGCTTATGACGATACTTCAGATGTTTTCGATGTTTTAAATAAAGCGGAAGCTGATCTTTTTAATATTGCAGAAAACAATATGGGTAAGAATGCCGATTCTATGCAAAATGTTGTTAGACAAGCAATTGAAGAAATAGAACGTGCTTCTCAAAATACCGATGGAATTTCAGGAGTCCCTACAGGTTTCTTTGATTTAGATAAAGTTACGGCAGGATGGCAACGTTCTGATATGATTGTAATTGCTGCTCGTCCAGCGATGGGAAAAACAGCTTTTGTACTTTCTATGGCTCGAAATACAGCTGTTGATCACGGAATGGGGGTTGCCCTTTTTTCACTTGAGATGTCTTCTGTTCAATTAGTTAAACGTTTAATAGCAAGTGAAGCTAGAATTGATGCAAGTAAATTAAGAAAAGGTGATTTAAGAGAAGATGAATTTCAACAATTACATTCTAGAATTACAAAATTAGCTACGGCTCCAATTTATATTGATGATACACCTGGTATTTCAATCTTTGATTTACGTGCAAAATGTCGACGTTTAAAAATGCAACATGATATACAAATAGTCATTATCGATTATTTGCAATTAATGACAGCTGGTGGAACTAAAGGAAGCGGAAACAGAGAGCAAGAAATATCAAGTATCTCTCGATCAATCAAAGAGATAGCGAAAGAATTAAACGTACCTGTTGTTGCACTTTCTCAGTTAAGTCGTTCGGTTGAACAAAGGGGTGGTGATAAACGTCCACAACTTTCAGATCTTCGTGAATCTGGAGCGATAGAGCAAGATGCCGATATCGTTTCATTTATTTATCGACCTGAATATTATGGGTTTATGCAAGATGAAGACGGCAATTCAAATGAAGGTGTAGGTGAAATTATGATCGCTAAACACAGAAATGGTGATTTGAAAAATGTACGCCTTCGATTTATTGGTAAATATGCCCGTTTCGATAACATCGATAATTATTCAGAAGAAGTTTTGCCAGTAAACTCGATTGCTTCAAGTATGAATACGAATACAAGTTTTGATAACCAAGGAAATTCAGGCACTATTACACTCCAAAGTAAAATGAATTCATTTGATAAATTAGATACTGATTTCGATCACAGTGATGGTAAAGTTCCTTTCTAATTTTGGAAAGATATTTGCTAAACTAAACTGATAACTAAACAAAGATGATCAAGAAAATAATCCTCCTATTGATTTGCATTATCAGTTTTAACAGACTCAATGCAACTCAGATACTTGTCCCAATGGACGACACGCAAACGAATCACCTAAAATCTTATGGTGTAGCGTTTTGGCTTCTTGAAAATGAAGTAGTAATTGAATGGCTTTTAAACTATAGAGGAGGTTCATTTTTAATACCTCATCTAAAAAGTGCTGAAGAAGAATTAATATTAAGAGGCGTTAAATACGAAATATTAGCCGACGGTCAAGTCAATTCGATTAAGAATCAAATTGGAAATCCTGAAACAAATATGGAAGTAGTTCAATTAGAGAAGGTACCAAAAATTGCTGTTTATACCCCTAAAGGAAAACAACCTTGGGACGATGCTGTTACGATGGTACTAGAATATGCAGAAATTCCATACGATAAAATCTACGATTCAGCCATTATTATGGGGGCGCTTCCGAAATACGATTGGCTCCACTTACACCACGAAGATTTTACCGGTCAGTATGGTAAATTCTATGCTGCATTTCATAATTACCCTTGGTACAAAGAACAAGTTGCTGGATTAGAAGCAGATGCGAAAAGTTTAGGTTTTAACAAAGTTTCTCAAATGAAACTTGCAGTTGCTACAAATCTTCAAAACTTTGTTATTGGAGGTGGATTCCTATTCACAATGTGCTCTGGAACAGATAGTTTTGATATTGCGCTTGCAGCCAAAAACACTGATATTTGCGATGCTATTTTTGACGGGGATGCAGCTGATCCAAATTGTCAAACCAAATTAGATTTCAATAACACTTTTGCTTTTAAGGATTTTGTTTTAGAAAGAAACCCGATGGAATATGAATATTCTAACATTGACGGTACCCGCTTGCATACTCGAAATGAAAGCAGTGATAAATTTACCTTATTCGAATTCTCTGCTAAATGGGATGTTGTACCTACAATGTTGACACAAAATCACACAGATGTAATTGATGGTTTTATGGGACAAACGACTGATTTCAAAAAAGACCTCATCAAACCAAACGTTTTAATTTTAGGCGAAAACAAAGCTCTAGGAACAGCTCGATATATCCACGGAGAATTGGGACAAGGAACTTGGACATTTTACGGTGGTCACGATCCAGAAGATTTCGAACACCGTGTTGGAGACCCGCCAACCGATTTAAATTTACATCCAAATTCACCTGGTTATCGTTTGATTTTGAACAACATCTTATTTCCCGCAGCTAAGAAAAAGAAAAGGAAGACATAAAATTTAGAAATGTCCAGACTAAAAAAACAAGCATGGCCGACCAAAGATGCAATGGATCAGGTGTATAAATTAAAATTATGGGGAAGAAATTCTTCTGAGTTTTATTCTGGAGAGAGTTCTCATCTTCCTGAAATTGTAGATCCTTACATTAAGAAAGTAGTTTCATTCTTAAAATCATTTGAAAAACCGTTAATCGTTTGTGACTTAGGTTGTGGCGATTTTAATATTGGAAAAGAATTATTTCCTTATACGGAAAAATACTTCGCGATTGATATTGTTCAAGATTTAATAGAATTCAACAAAGAAAAATATAAGGCCGAAAATTTAGAATTTCAATGCTTGAATATAGCTGAAGATAAACTTCCAAAAGGAGACTTCGCTATTATTCGTCAAGTATTACAGCATTTATCAAATACTGAAATTCAATCGATTATAAATAAACTCTCGAATTTCAAGCACATCCTTATTACAGAACACCTTCCAATTGACGATTTCGAACCGAATAAAGACATTATCTCGGGTCAAGGTATAAGAATTAAGAAACAAAGCGGAGTTAACCTTATAGCTCCACCTTTTAATCTAAAAGTAAAAGAAGAAAAAGAAATTCTCTCTTTTGAATTAAAAAATGGAAAAGGAAGGATTGTGACCAAATTGTATTTGCTCTAAACACTTATTTGTAAAATCTCTTTCTAGTTTAAAAACAAAACAATCCATATATTTGAAGTTCAGTATTCATTGAATTAAATACCCATGTTTCAATCAAGAAAAAATATCGTTTTTATTGTTCTAGCAGGAATTTTTATTACGAATGCTGTTGTTGCTGAATTAATTGGCGGTAAATTGATTCAAATCGCTGGATTCACTTTAAGTATCGGTATTTTACCTTGGCCTATCGTTTTCTTAACAACCGATTTAATCAACGAATATTTTGGAAAATCAGGCGTTCGAAAATTAACATTGCTTACTGCTGGATTAATTAGCTATGCTTTTATTATTCTATATACAGGAATGAATGTCCCAGCTTCCTCAATCTCCCCTGTAAATGACAAGAATTTCAATATCGTTTTCGGACAAGGAATGTGGATTATCATTGGTAGTTTGGTTGCATTTATCATTTCACAACTTTTAGATGTAGCCGTTTTTCATAAATTCAAAAAACATACTGGAGACAACCATATTTGGTTAAGAGCTACAGGATCTACTATAATTTCTCAATTGATTGATACTTTCATTGTCGGAGGAATTGCTTTCTACCTTCCTGGGAAAGTAAATCTTGAACAATATTTGAATATGAGTAGTTCTGGCTATTTAGCGAAACTGTTAATCGCTATCGCTTTAACACCTCTAATTTATGTTGGCCACCGAGTGATTAAAAATTACTTGAAAGAGGAGATTATCATTCCTGAAGAATAAAATCTTTTATTTTATCTTCAAACTCTTTCCAAACCAAGGGCTTCTCTCCTATTTGATTTATTTCTTTTTCTAAAAAAGGATGTTTGAAAATCAATTGAAAAGCATGTAAAAACAGATTTGGTAGTTCAAACTTCTCCTCAAACAATTGATTATGGTGTCGATTGCCGTATTTATGATCTCCAATAATAGGATGGCTTATTTTATTTGCGTGAATCCTTAATTGATGCATTCTACCTGTCTTAGGTTCAAATTCAACGTAACTATAACGTGCTGTCGCATAAGGATCTACTGGAATAGCTATTTCTATCGAATTCAACACTTTGTAATGTGTTAATGCTTCCTTGTAATTCCCTCGATCGTTTTTCACAGGTGAGTCAATTACTCCCTCGCCTTCAACAAATCCTCGAACTAACGCAATGTATTTTTTTGAAATATTTTGTGAATCAAATAATTCTTGAAAGGGTTTCACATATTCCGTTCCTTTTGCTAATAATAAAAGTCCCGACGTTTTTCGGTCTAAACGATGAACAGGAATTGGTGTTTCGTATCCTTGTAATTTCAACAATTGAACCAATGAATCTTCTTCTATATTTCTAGAGAAATAGGAATGATGAACCAATAAATTATTCGGTTTATTCACAACAATGCAATAATCGTCTTCATAGACAATTTCAATTTTTTTGCAATCGTTGTATAATAATGGATTCATTGTGTAATTTTTAACCGTTTTTTTATTGGGGATTTCATTTTTGGATATTTGGGTATTACGTTGCGTCGTTTCGTCGTTTCGTCGTTTCGTCGTTTCGTCGTTTCGTCGTAGGGACAGGGCATGCCCTGTCCCTACGAAAACGACAACGAAAACGACAACGACAACGACAACGACAACCCAACAACGTCATTTCCCAAAAAACACCATCATCACCAATAAAATATCATAAAAAAACGCCCATTTTACAATGGACGTTTTTAAAATTTATTTCAAACAAATATTATAAATCGATATTTGCATATTTTGCATTTTTCTCAATAAACTCACGTCTTGGTGGAACATCGTCTCCCATTAACATTGAGAATATTTGATCACATTCAGCAGCATTTTCAATTGTAACTTGACGAAGTGTTCTGAATTCAGGATTCATAGTTGTATCCCAAAGTTGTTCAGCATTCATCTCCCCAAGACCTTTGTAACGTTGAACGTTCACTGAAGATTCTGTTCCTGCGCCTTTTAATTCTTGAATCAATTGGTCACGTTGTAAATCTGTCCAAGCATAACTTTGTTTTGCACCTTTTTTCACAAGGTATAACGGTGGAGTTGCGATGTAAATATACCCGTTTTCAATCATTTCTTTCATATAACGGAAGAAGAAAGTCAAGATTAATGTTTCGATATGCGAACCATCGACATCGGCATCACACATGATAATTACTTTATGGTAACGTAATTTCTCAAGGTTTAATGCTTTTGAATCTTCTTCAGTTCCAATACGAACACCTAAAGCGGTGTAGATATTTTTAATCTCTTCGTTTTCGAAGATTTTATGTTGCATTGCTTTTTCAACATTCAAGATTTTACCACGTAAAGGCATAATTGCTTGAAAATGTCTATCTCTACCTTGTTTAGCAGTTCCTCCCGCCGAATCCCCTTCGACAAAATAAATCTCACATAAAGCAGGATCTTTTTCTGAACAATCTGCTAATTTACCAGGTAAACCTGAACCAGTCAAAACGTTTTTACGTTGAACCATTTCACGAGCTTTTCTGGCAGCGTGACGAGCACGTGCAGCAAGAATAACTTTTTCAACAATTAAACGTGCTTCAGCTGGATGTTCTTCCAAATAAACAGTCAACATTTCAGAAACTGCCTGACTAACAGGAGCAGTAACTTCTCTATTTCCTAATTTTGTTTTCGTTTGACCTTCGAATTGAGGTTCAGCAACTTTTACCGAAACAACAGCCGTTAATCCCTCACGGAAATCATCACCATCAATTTCGATTTTTTCTCTTGCTAACATTCCCGAATCAGTCGCATATTTCTTTAACGTACTAGTTAAACCACGTCTAAAACCAGAAAGATGCGTTCCTCCTTCATGAGTATTGATATTATTCACATAAGCGTGAATATTTTCAGTATATGAATTATTGTATGTTAAAGCAACTTCTACCGGAATACCATCTCTTTCTCCTTCAAAATAAATAACATCCGAAATAATTGAATCTCTATTTCTATCTAAATATTGTGCAAATTCTCTTAATCCACCTTCAGAATGAAACATAGTAGTCATGGCTTTACCATTATCATCTACATTTCTTAAATCTGTTAATGAAATATGAATTCCTTTATTCAAGAAAGCCAATTCACGCATACGAGCCGCTAATGTGTCGTAGTTGTAAATTGTATCATCAAAAATTGTTGCATCAGGTTTGAAAGTTACTTGAGTTCCTGTTAAATCAGAAACTCCAATTTCTTTCACGTCATACAAAGGTTTACCAATACTATATTCTTGTTGAAAAATCTTCCCTTCTCTATGAACAACTGCTGACAAATGAATAGACAAAGCATTCACACAAGAAACCCCTACTCCGTGTAAACCTCCAGATACTTTGTATGTATCTTTGTCGAATTTACCACCAGCATGAAGAACCGTCATAACGATTTCTAAAGATGATTTTTTTTCTTTCGTATGCATCCCTGTAGGAATACCACGACCGTTATCTTTTACTGTAATTGACTCATCTTCATTAATAAAAACATCAATTGTATCACAGTGACCACCCATTGCCTCATCAATAGAGTTGTCTACAACCTCATAAACTAAATGGTGCAATCCTTTAATCCCAACATCCCCGATATACATCGCTGGACGCTTACGAACTGCTTCTAATCCTTCTAAAATCTGGATATTATCCGCTGAATAATCTTGATTCTTTAAATCTTCACTCATATGATGTCTCCTTTAGGAAATAATATTAATTGTTGAACCCGCAAAAATAGACAATGAATCGCGCATTTCATAGAAAAAACATGAAAACAAAACGCGATTTATCAACATTCTATTGACAATTTTAGAGTCATTGAATAATTCTAAAAAAAAGAAATTCATAGAGCTATGATGAAAACTTTATCTAGAGAAGATAATCGAAGAAAGCTTAAACAATAACTTTGTAAGTCAGAAAACACAATACTTAAAAATGAAAAAATTAGGCTTATTATTCTTATTGATTACTTGTATATGCTTTTCAAAATCAACTTTCGGTCAATTCACACTTGAAGAAACTGAAATGATGGAAATAATAAAAGTGAATGGAGCTTATATTAAAAGTTCTGCTTTTCTTGACACGGCCACTATTAAAAATATGAAATTGGCCAATAGTACAAGTTGGAGAAATTTATGGGTTGACAAAGAAGATACGATTAAAAATATCAAACAATTCTATGATATTCGTCTAAAATTCGATTCTAAAAAAGAAGCGATTAAATTCCATAAAAAATATCTGGGTTTAAATTCTGAATACTCTGAAAAAATAAAATTACATGGAATTAAATTTGATGGAGCAGAGGTTTTCAGCGTTTATAAAGGAAGTAAAGAATATGCAGATTTAATGGAACCTTATGGCTATCAAGTATTTTGCTTGCTTTACGTAGTAGAAGATTATTTTGTAAAACAACACATCACTTGCTTAAAGGAACATATACCCAGTACATTTCAAAATTTCGTAACAACTACGATTAAGAAAATAAAAAAGTAAATTTTAGAATTACGAATAAAGAACCCAAAAAAGTATAAATAACAGAATCAATCCGTAAACAATCACTAAATCTCTGTTTTCTTTCGCTGGATTAGCCGATTTAGGCTCTACAACTTGTTGAGGTTGTTGAGGTTGTTGTTGCACTCTAGGTTGAACTGTTTCATAAGCATCTTCATACTTAATTGGTTCTTTTCGAGGTGCTACATTATTTACTACCTTTTGATCTTTTGAAAACTTTGGATCTGCCAACATTTGTTCCCATTGAAGCTTGAACCCGCTTCCTATAAACACTTCATCTTTCGCACGAAGCATTAAAAAACCAACCAGCCTTTTACCATTAACAAACGTACCATTCGACGAATTTAAATCGGTCATAAATACATTTCCCTCCACATCCTGAAATAATTCCAAATGATAGTCAGATATAAAAGGTATATTCAAAACAACATCATTATCCAATGCTCTTCCAATTTTCAATAACAAAGGCTCATTCATTCTTTTTAAAATAAAGGTCAAATTTAAAACAATCAACTTAATTTTCAATTAATCGTTGATATAAATGTACAACTTATTTCAATAGCGCTTCATTTTCAGTCCTTTCAAGTATAAATCGATAAATTAAACCCTTCTTAAACATCAAAAAAAGAGTACTTTTAAATGAAAATAACACTTTAACATCTAGTCGTTTACTCTTTTATGATTCTTGTTTTTTAATAAATATAGATAGATTCTACAGTTATAATTCCTATTTTAAAATCGAAATCGTACATTTGTTTAAACTGAATAAAACATGAAAACATTCATAGCATTTCTAGTCTTTATATATACGACGCTTTCACTTTCATCTCAAATAATAACTACGAATAAAAAGAAAATGGTAGGTGTAGTTGATTCATTAGGAAAAGAATTAATCCCTTTCAAATTCACTAAAATCGAAGAATCTTCTTTCCTTGTAGATAAATACAATGAATTAACGAACGACCCAAATCAACAAGATAAATTGTATACTACTTATGACGGAAAACGTCAAGGACTTTACAGTTTAAAACGTGGTGAATTAATTCCTTCAATATACGAACGTATTGATTACCTATACGATAATGGGTTTAGAGTTGAAGGGTATTTAGTTCACAATTATGGTAAACAAGGATTTTATCATCCGACAGGAAAAGAAATCGCTCCGTGTGAATTTGAATTAATTGAATGCATCAATCACAATAGTGACTATTTTAAAATAATGGTTGGAAGAAAAAGTGGGAAATGGTATTCTTGGCACTACGGACAATGGGAACAAACTATTTTCGAACCGATTGATTACAGTATTGGATATGAATTTATACTAGGAAAAAATGGATATGTAAGAGATTACATCACTTACGATGTGTATGACATCGCTTCTAAAAATAAATTAGCAACAAACATTCGAGAATCAATTGAAATTAGTAATGATTTCTACACCCTATTTTGTGAAAATGGTAAATGTGGTGCAAAATCAAAAAGCGACGGAGCCATAATTTTGAACCCAACTTACGAGTTGATGCAATTTGAAGCTGAAAATAGAAGTAATATTTTTGTTTCTCAAAATGGTTATTTCTTTAAGATAGATTTAAAAACGAATAGTAAAAGACTAATCATTAATGACCAGAAATAAGTTTTTCTTAACTATTTCAATCTATTAAATCAACACTATTTCTAAAAATTTACTAAATAAATATTTTTCGTTTTTTTTCTAAAATTTAGGTCAAAATATTTCTTTAAATGAAAAAAAAATCAGACTTTAGTAGAACATTTTACTACTAACTAAAATTAATATATAATAATGAGTACTACTATTGACTTACAAGAAGAATTAGCACAATTAACGGCACAATTAACAGGAGATATGTTCCAAGACATGGACATTAAGGATCAAATTCATAATCTTGAAATGAAGATTAAAGGTGTTAAACCGATGGATTCTCACTTCGACTGTGTTGGTTGTGGGTCATAAGACTTCTACATTAACTTATTTAAAATATTTTACTGCACCTTTTTAGGTGCTTTTTTATTTAAACCCAAAAATAATATACAATTATGAAATTAGTATTTACATCTATTGCACTTGCATTTTTATCATTCGGAAATGCTCAAACATTTAAAATCGACACAAAAGAAGCTGTCGTAAACTTCAACTATTTAAGCGAAGAAACGAAAGGAACAATTTCTAATGTTTCTGCTACAATTGATTTAAATTTAGCCAATCTATCAAGTTCTAAAATTTATGGTTCAGCTGATATAACCTCTCTATCAACTGGAAATGTAGCAAGAGATAAACATTTAAAATCTAAAACGTATTTTGATGCAAAAGCTTTTCCAACGATGAGTTTTAAAAGCACTGAATTCAAAGTAGAAACTGCAACAGATTCTCAAAAAGAACAAACAGTTGTAAATGGAACTATCAATTTAAAAGGATTCAATAAACCTGCAAAATTTGTCATCACAACAGAAAATGGAGATTTAATCTTAACATCAAGTATATACGCAGATGATTTTGGTGTAGCCATCAAAAAAGGAAGAGAAAATAGTTTGGTAACTATTGAAATGCGTTTTCCTGCTTCTAAATAAAATATCATTTTTAATTTGATGCCTCTGATGAAAATTAGAGGCTTTTTTTTTGTCGAAACTATTTCAAAATCGAAACTATTTACATAACTTCAGTAAAAAATAGATTTTATAAAAACTTAAAAACACCTTAATCAGATGACAAGCACTACCTTTGAACCAATGAATTTAGAAGCAAAGAAACAATTAAAAGCCGTTTTTGGATACGACCAATTTCGTGATCAACAAGAACAAATTATTGATGAGATTTTAGCAATAAAAGATGTTATCGTTTTAATGCCTACTGGTGGAGGAAAATCAATTTGTTTTCAAATTCCAGCTTTAATTTTTGAAAATCTTACGGTTGTTATTTCTCCTTTGATTTCTTTAATGAAAGATCAAGTGGATGCTTTAAAAACAAATGGTGTTTCGGCTGCTTTTTTCAATTCATCTGTCAATGATCAGGAAAAAAATCAAATTATTCAAGATGCTAAATCAGGGAAGTTAAAGCTTTTATACCTTTCACCTGAAACATTGCTCCCTGCAATGAATACGTGGTTCAATGAATTAAAGATAAGTTTGGTTGCAATTGATGAAGCGCATTGTGTATCTATGTGGGGACACGATTTCAGACCTGAATATACACAACTGAAAGTCCTACGAACTAAATTAGTTGATGTTCCATTTGTCGCTTTAACTGCAACGGCTGATAAAATTACCCGAAAAGACATTGAAACGCATTTAGGACTTAACTCTCCGACAACATTCTTATCTTCTTTTGATCGACCGAATTTAAACCTTGAAGTAAGAGGAAATGTTCCCAAACAAAAGAAAATTGACCAAGTTTTAGATTTTATCGAGGATCGACCTGGAAAATCTGGAATTATTTATTGTTTGAGTCGTAAAGAAACCGAAGAATGGGCTCAAATTCTAATCGACAATGGTGTTAAAGCAAATTACTATCACGCAGGTTTAACGTCAGACGAAAGAGATAAAATTCAAACGGAATTTATCAATGATGAAATCCCTGTTATTTGCGCAACAATTGCCTTTGGAATGGGAATTGACAAATCGAATGTTCGCTGGGTGATTCATAACAATCTACCCAAAAATATTGAAGGATATTATCAAGAAATCGGTAGAGCTGGACGTGATTCGTTGAAATCAGACACCTTGCTTTATTATAATTACAGAGATGTTAAACTATTAGCTGACTTCGCACGTGATAGTGAACACAGTACTGTTTTGCTTGAAAAATTAAACCGAATGCTAGAATACGCAGAAGCAACAACTTGTCGACGTAAAATTCTATTGGCTTATTTTAGCGAGGTACTTCCTGATAACTGTGGAAATTGTGATGTATGTAGAAATCCATCAGCTACTTTTGAGGGGACAATCATCGCTCAAAAAGCACTTTCAGCTATTAAAAGAGCTGAAGAAAAAGCTGGAAATAATACTATTATTGATATTTTAAGAGGTGCAAAAACAACCGAAATGTTTTCTAAAGGATACAACAACTTAAAGACTTTCGGTATTGGAGCTGATTTAAGCGTTCAACAATGGTTATTCTACTTAACACAATTAAAAAACATTGGTTTAATCGAAATAGCTTACGATGATAATATGCATTTGAAAATCAGTGCTTTTGGAGAAAAAGTTTTATTTGGGAAATTAACGATTCAACTAGCTCATTTCAAAGAAAAAGAGAAAGAAAAAACAGGAAAAGCGAAAGAGAAGAAACAACCTTCTACCCTATCTCCTGATGAATTATTGTTTGATCGATTGAAACTTTTACGTCGTAAAATTGCTATTGAAGACAATGTTCCTGCTTATGTAGTATTTAGTGATGCTACATTGACACAAATGTCAGCTGAAAAACCAATTACAGAAAACGCAATGTTAGCAATTCAAGGTATTGGTCTACAAAAATTCAATACCTACGGAAAAGATTTCATCGATTTAATTAAACTTTTCATAAAAGAATCAGGTCCAAAAATTTCAACATACGACGAAACCTACGAATTAGTTAAAAAAGGTATCTGGGTTGACGATATTGCTAAAATGAGAAATATGGCTGTTGCAACCATCTATTCGCATTTAGCTAAATTAATGCAAGAAGGTAAACCAATTGATTTTAAGACTTATGTGTCAGATGATGAATTCGAAAAAATAAAAGCAGTACTTCCTCAATTTGAAGATACCAATACTTTAAAACCAATCTTCGAAGCGCTAAATGGTGAAATAGATTATGGAATTATTCGAATGACGCTGACTTATTTAGAGATGAGGAAAAACTAATTTATTAATCTACATTTAAACGAAATTTTATAATTCATACTTTTTGATTGTTAAATCTAACATTGACATCAATTTATTTTTGTCGTTCCAATCAAGTTGAATAATTTCTTTAATTGCAATTGATTTATCTTCCGAGCTTTCATAGTAAGTCTTACATATCTCATAGCCAATATAATAACCTAGATCCGCAGGTTTCAACTTGCTTCTATTTCCATTATACAACCATCTATCAAATGATATTTGGTCTTTGTTTTTATAAAATTTTGATAATAATGTTTTAGTATGAGCAAGTCCATAATTTGTATGAAGCGCAACATATTGTTTTTTCAGAATTAACTCTGCAATGAAATCACAAGAACCTTCTAAAATTGATTGACTCAAAAGTGAGGGTATAAATAGCGTATCGGGTGATTCAATTTGTTGAGTATGATTCATTTCGTGAGCCACAAGTTGAATAATACCACTATTCACCTTGAACATTTTTTTTAACCAAGAATTCAATTCAGACGCATCGGTTGAACAGTCTGCAGCACCAATTTCTAAACCAATCAAAATTTTACCTTTAGTTGTTGTACCTCCAGATCGTAAGCACCCAATTGTGAAATAAATTTCAGGATCATTAAATTCTGGATATATCGATTTAAAATTTTTAGAAATAGTTTCTAAATCATTCGCTAATCTTACAATAGAAAGTGTTTGAGGTCGAACTGATTTCCAGTATTTAGGACAATCATCTATTATTTTAACCCATTCTTCGGCGGAATAATCCATAGCTTCAATAAAGTCTTTTAGTCCATCCGAAGCCTTTTTTATATATAAATCAGAAATGAATTTTATTTTTTGATTGTGTAAATTTGTAGTTTGAATACTATCATATGCTTCCCAAAAATTTGTTATGTCGGAAGTGTATATTTTAGAAGCATTTACTTTAAAAGTAAATAATATAAATAGGGTTAGAAATAATATTGATTTCATAACTTTATAATAACAAAAAATCAACTCACTTTTTCTCAAACCATTGCCATAATGGCTCATTTGGAACTGGGGCAGTAATTTTAATTAATTCTTTCGTTGTCGGGTGATTTATTTCTAAAAAACGCGCATGTAAATGAATCGAACCATCTGTATTTGAACGTCTTGCTCCATATTTCACATCTCCTTTGATGATACAACCGATTGTCGATAATTGAACTCTAATTTGGTGGTGTCTTCCTGTATGCAATTCAATTTCAAGTAAAAAATACTTGTCTGATTTTGCTATTAATTTGTATTCTAACGATGCTTTTTTAGAACCAGGTGTTTCTGTTAAAGAAGCATACGATTTGTTTTGTTTCTCGTTTTTCTTTAAATAATGAACCAACGTCCCTGATTTTTCTTTCGGTTCTTGCTCAACAACAGCCCAATACGTTTTTTTAGTTGATT
>CAMDMY010000077.1 GCA_945902775.1 Chryseobacterium gleum
CCAATACGTAAAATGATTTTTAATGCTGCACGAAAAGTATTGAAAATGGTTCGTGAAGAAAATACAGCTTCTAAAAATGCATTGGCTCATTGGATTCAACAAGAATTGGAAATGAATAAATCGAGATACAGTTCTCATATTCATTCTGAATCAAAATATAGCGCGAGTAAAATTGAAAGCGTTCCTCCTACTTATGATGCTGAACCAGTAATGGAAGACGGTCGAATTATTTTAAGAGAGAATTATAGAAAATTATTTGAAAATCACCCTGAAGCATTAATCTTTGGTGAAGATGCAGGTAAAATTGGCGGAGTAAATCAAACGTTAGAAGGATTACAAGAACAATTTGGAGAATTAAGAATTTCAGATACAGGAATTAGAGAATGTACAATTATCGGTCAAGGAATTGGTATGGCAATGAGAGGATTACGTCCAATCGCTGAAATCCAATATTTAGATTATTTATTGTATGCTCTTCAAGTAATGTCTGATGATTTAGCAACAGTTCAATACAGAACGAAAGGTGGACAAAAAGCGCCTTTAATTATAAGTACAAGAGGTCACAGATTAGAAGGAATATGGCATTCGGGAAGTCCGATGGGTATGATTGTAAATGCCGTAAGAGGTATTTATGTTTGTGTCCCAAGAAATATGACGAAAGCAGCAGGATTCTATAATACGCTAATTGAAGCTGACGAACCTGCATTGGTAATAGAGCCTTTGAACGGTTACAGAGCAAAAGAGCCATTACCAAATAACATTGGAGAATTTAAAATTCCACTGGGAATTCCTGATGTAGTTAAAGAAGGAACTGATTTAACGATTGTATCGTACGGTTCTACTTTTAATATTTGCGAATTAGCTGTAAAACATTTAGAAGAAGTTGGTATTAGTGTTGATTTAATAGATGTTCAAACATTAATTCCTTTTGATATAAACCATACTATTAAAGCTTCATTAGAGAAAACTAATCGTTTATTAATTATTGATGAAGACGTTAGCAGTGGTGCAACTGGTTATATGTTGAATAAAATTTTGGTGGAACAAAAAGCATTTGCCGTTTTAGATTCACAACCAGAAACATTAAGTGCAAAAGATCACCGACCTGCTTATGGTACAGATGGAGATTATTTCTCAAAACCAAGCATCGATGATATTTTCGAAAAAGCCTATGCTATAATGAGTGAAGCAGAACCTGCTCGTTTCCCTGAATTGTATTAATTTAATAAATTATATCTTAAAAAAGAGTGTGGAAATTCATTTTCACACTCTTTTTTTGTTTATAAAAAGTCTAAATAAGAAAATTAACATTTAGATTGAATATTTAAATATAAATTTGAATATAAGTAATAAAATAAGTATGAAAAAAAAATCTACAATTTATATAGGTACGCTTGGTTTAGCTACCTTTTTGTTTTCAACAGCATTTACTATTAAAAATGAAGGTGAACCTGTAATTGGTGTTTTTTGTGGTACACCCGAAAAAAGTTCAAGTGGAATAAACGGAAGAACTCAATCTCCACACGACTTACTTTCTAATCCAAATTCGTGTGAAGGTTGTCATGGTGGAGGATCTGCAACACCTACCATCACATTAAACGCTTCACCTGCTTTTGGGCCCGGAAATACATATGTAGCAGGAACGACGTATACCATTTCTTATAAAGTGAGTGGCTATTCAAAATTTGGATTTAATCTAGAAATCAATAATGGCAATTCTTCATCAGCAACTGCAGCTGGTACTTTAACTGCTGGAACTAGTACACAAATATTTTCTAACGAAGTCCTACATACTTCTCCCATCTTAAGTTCAAACTTTGCAACTTTCCAATGGACAGCTCCGAGTTCTGGGACTGTTTATTTATACTCTACTGGTTTAGGTGTTAACAACTCAAATGGAGACAGTGGTGACAAACAAGCTTTTTACAACTTAGTTTTAACGCCTGCCCCATTAAGTATTTCTGAGACTGTGTTAAAAAGTGAAAATGTAAAAATTTATCCAAATCCAAGTAAAGATAATGCAATTGTAAATTATACATTATCAAATCAAACACATATTTCAATCAACATTACTGATTTAAACGGTAAAATTGTATCTACACAAGTAAATGAGGAAGCAACTGAAGGATCTTATTCTAAAAAACTAGAATTAAGTGGATTAAATGCAGGGACTTACTTTGTAAAAATTAATACGGATGATAATACAATTACTAAAAAATTAGTAATTCAATAAGGAAATCATACAATGAAAAAAGGGGCGACTAATTGATTTTAGTCGCCCCTTCGTTTTTAACTTTGTCTCCAAAAACACCAATGTCTTTTATTAATTTTGTTTATTTATCATTATCTTATTAAACATTCTTATCGTTTTTTCAAAAAGATTAATACACCTAATAAAGAAACTACAAAAATAGAGAATGCTAAAAACACTAAAATTCCATCTCTAAAATTTTTACCATACGAATCAAGAAAGTGGAACTTATGTAAAAAAGCAAAACTAAATCCTTCCAAGCGATTACTTTTTTGAATATAAGCTGCTAAATGTCCTGTGAATGGGTCAATATAATAAGAAGAACTTTTTTCATTTTGCAAATGAAATGCCATAACTGGTAATCTTTTGTTTACAAAACCATATTCATTAGTAAAATCAGTAATCCATTCTTTTTTATTAGAAACTAACTTCTCCCCTTTTTTATTGCTAAAATTCTCAACTAAATAATTGCAATATTTTTCATTCCCATTATCAATTTGTTTATTTGTTTTTAGATCATAATAATTATAGATCAGTGATTTTGTATTGAAATCAAATGATTGTGTTAAAAATAAAGAGGTATCCTTTAATTTAACAAATGAAAAATTCAGTTCATTTTTATTTAAACTTTTTAATTTATCAGGTAATTCATTTGTTTTAAAAACAGGTTCATTCAAAAAAGACATTCGGTCATCTGGAGTCAATTTTTGAAGTAAATGATATCCACCAGAAAAAGCAAATAAGAAAGAAATTAAACTAAAAGTAATACCCAAAATCCGATGATACCTCCTTAATAATCCTAATTTATCACCTGCTTCTGGTTTCTTGAAAAACTTCCAATGAAAACAATAAATTACAATTCCAGAAATAGCTGAAAAGAATATCACACCAATAAAAAAGATCATTACAAATACGTGTAAAGTATTATTTTTAAAGACATCTAAAAATGCCCAATTATGGAAATTAGAAAAAATCCAAATAAACACTTTTCGTTTATCATCATTAAATGTAGCAAACTTGCTATGAGCAGTTTCAACATATATATCCATATGGTCATCTCTTTGAAAAGAAACTTTCCATACAGGCAATAATCGATTAACGTATTTATATTGAGGAGTAAAATCTTTTATTAATTCGATTGATGAAACTTTACTCAAATTATCACCAAGCATATACCTAGCAATACTTTCTGCATATTTTTTTTCACCGTTTATTAACTCTTTTCCGTTTTCAATATCAAAATAATGAATACTATTATCAACGAATTTAACCTGAAAGTAATTTCTAGACTGATAATTTACTAATCTTACATTTTTGAATTTATAAATCTTGTTTTGTTCGAGTAACGTTTTTAATTGAATTGAATTTTTAGCTACTTCTAATTTTTCTTCTTGGTAAAAATCATTCGGAATTTCTGTTTTAAACCAATGTGACATAAATGGATGCATCATTCCTGAAAAAGTCCATAAAATGGTTGGAATAAGTACTATCAATCCAACTATTCTATGCCATTTGTACATATGTTTTTGTATGTATTTTTTCATATTCTAGATATTTAGACTTTAGACCGCTTCGCTCAAAGACTTATTTAAAATCACAGCTCATATTTTAACAGAGAAACTGATCTAACTTCTATTAGCAAAGCGGTCTAATGTCTTAAAAATTACTTTTTACCGGAAAAATTATATTGAATACCCATCATAAATGTCCTTGGAGCAGCGGCTGTAAATGTTGATGAACTTGTAGCAAGATTTCCTCTTGTAACATTTGTAGCATACAAAACATCTGTCAAATTCATAACATTTGTATATACTTCAATTCCTTTCCATTTATAACCAACTCTGAAATTTATCAAATTATATCCATCATATTTAACCGTATTAATTTGGTTTTGGTAATAACTAGAAACAAATTGCCATTCAATAGAAGCTCTCAAATTTTTCACATATTTAGGGTAATAACTCAATTCAGTGTTCCAAATTGCATTTGGTGCATTTGGCATAATTTTACCATTGTAATCTTTTATCACATCAGTAGCCTTATCACTAACTTTAAAATCTATGAATTTATGAATAGCATACGTTCCTCCAAAACGAAAATTAAACTCTGACGTTGGATTAAATGACAATCCTAATTCAACACCTTGGTGTAATGTTTTTCCTGCTGATTGGTAATCAGTTGAATTGTCAGCTTGTTTAATATTTAATAGCTCATTTTTACCATTCATTTGATAAATAGAAATATCAAGTAATAATTTTTGTTTTAACAAAGACACCCATCCCCCAACTTCATAATTGTCAAATGTAGCTGATTCTAAATTGTAATAAAACTCAACTGGATTTGTTTTTGGTTTTACCCTAAATATTGAAGTCAAGCCTGGAGTTGAGAAACCTTGTGCGAAATTTGCATACACTCCACTTGTATTTTTTATTTTATAAGTTGCTCCAATTTTTGGGGTAAATTTTTGATACGACTTTTCTCCTGAAGTAGTTGCTAATAAATTATTATAAGTAAACGACATCATATCGAAACGACCACCTAAAGAAATCTTTAAATTCTTTATTGGAGATAAAGTATATTGACCATACGTTCCATAATTCTGAATAATCGCATTATAATCACTTAATTTCACATCAGGACGTTCTCTATCAATTCTATATTTTTCGACACTTAAGCCATCAGGTCTTAAATCAGCAAATAAATCAACTTTATAAGCCCAATAATCATTCGGTGAATAATCATACATTGCACCAAATATTAATTCAGATTTTAAAAATTTAAGCTTCTGAAAGTGTTGTGCTACAAAACCATAACTCTCAAAATTATTAGAATTTACTTGACCTGATGCAACTGTTTTTTTAGGTGTCCAAGAAATAGCATAACTAGGATTTTGACCTAATTCATTTTTACGTTGAAATGCTGTTACAGTTGAATTAGATCCGTTTTTCCATTCGTGTTCAAAAGTTAACTTTGATCGCATTGCTTTACTTTTTCTATACGTAAAATCTGTAGTGCTTTTATAAAGACGATTATAAAATGCAGTTGAATCAACACTACCACTCATATCTGAATAATAATCACTGTAAACTACTGAACCTATTATCTTCGTTTTTTCTGTGAAATGATAATCCATTCGAACATTAAAGGATGTTTTTTGATAATCAGAAAAAGTCATCCACGAATCCTTTTGTTGACTAGTAATACCTCCAACGTAAATTCCAATCTTTTTAATTTTTGCACCCACTCCAAATTGTAATCGTTTGTATCCAAATTGATCAAATTGTAAACCAACTTTAGCTGTTGGAACAGCAGTAGGTTTTTGACTGATAAAATTAATCGCTCCACCAATTGCGTCCGCACCATAAATAGAAGAAACTGGACCTTTAACAACCTCAATTGAATTAATTGTGAACTGATTAATCTCCAATAATCCATTGTGATTAAAAACACCCAACGGACGAATTGGAATACCATCTTCTAAATATAAAAAATAGCTATTTGTATTCATTGGTTGACGAATAGACATCATATGTTGTTCGGTACCCAGATTCACCATATTTACACCTGGTGTTTTATTGATGAGTTCATAAACACTTGTAGCTTTCGTTTCATCAATTTGCTTAGGCGTTAATTTTGAAATAGCAATTGGTGAATTTTCACGAAAAGATTCATTTCTATTCCCTGTAACTGTAATAGGCTCTAATTGTAAATTTGAATATTTTAATGAATAAACTTTAAATTCGTTCGTGTTTTTTACAATCAAATCTTCAAAGCCATAATAAGACACAATCAAAGTATCATTCACATCCAAATTATTTTCAAAACGAAAATATCCTAAATAATCAGATTTTGATTTTATATCCTTGTTTTTAACCTGAATTGTTGCTCCAACAATCGGTTCTTGAGTTAATTCATCGATTATCTCTCCTTTATAATCTTGAGAATAACTATTATTAATAACAGCAAATAATGCCATTACAAATGCAAAATGTTTCATAAAATAAATATGTAATGTCTCCACCAATGATGGATGTTTCATAAAAAATTAAAAAATGATATTAAAATAAATATCACTAAATACCTTTATAACAATATGATAAAAAGTATTCTTAAAATTTTTTAAGAAAATTGTGGGGGCTGAAAACATTTAGAAATTTCATCGAACGAATATTCGACTGAAATTGAAGTATTCGGCTTTCTATTGATATTATTTTGAACAGCTAATGTATAATCAACTGATTGAATATCATTAAAAACCTCTCCTTCTTTGATTTTTTTGAATTTAGGAACTTGGCTTTTCGACTTCTTATTAAATTCGGATTTTTCTTGTTCCTCTTGCTTTTTCAATTGTTTCGCTAAATAACATTTACCGTTACATTTCAGCATCGGTTTAGCTTTATTAACACAATATTTAGCCGTTAATTCGGCTTGATTCATCTTCCAATTCACAATCGTAAAGAACCCTTGCAGAGATTGCAAAAGAACTGTTAATGTAAATACTATTAGGAATAAAAATCTCAATTTTATTACTTTTTATTTTTGCAAATGTAATAAGATTTAGATGAAAAAAACCTAATTATTATCATAATAATCAAAATCTTCTTCTACAATTCAACCCCATGAAAATCAATCGTCAATTTTTTATACTCTTCTGTATACTTATTATCCAAGTTACGAATAATTAATTCTTCATTCATGATTTCTTTATTCTCTTTAGAAAAAAACAAAATAGATCGTTTAGGTAAATTCGGTTTACCGTAGACAGTAATTTCTTTAAAGCAAAATAAATTGATTTTCAATGCATTATCAATCCATTTCTGAGCCGATTGAGATGGAATGATAAGAACAAACACTCCATTTTCAGTTAATAATTCTTTACTTTTTTGAAATAAATTAATCAAGGGTAGACTTGCTTCATGTCGCGAAGAAGCTTTTCGTTTTGACTCATTCAATAACCCATTTTCAAAATAAGGTGGATTTGAAACAATTAAATCAAATTTTTCGGTAGTTGAAAAGTCTAAAAAATCACCTAGAACACCTTCTACTCTATCTTTCCAAGGAGAATTTGTGAAATTTTGAATTGCTTCCTCTATGCTTTCAAAATCAATATCTAAAGCGGTAATTTTAATTTCAGGTGAACGTTGTACTATCATCAATGAAATCACCCCTGTTCCAGTTCCAATTTCTAAACAATTTCCTTTTTGATTAGGTTGTATAAAAGACCCTAGAAGCATTGCATCGGTTCCGACTTTCATCGCTGAACGGTCTTGAATTACTGAAAATTCTTTAAACCGAAAAACAGACATATCCTTGAGATTGAGATTGAGATTGAGATTGAGGTTGAGATTAAGATTAATCTAAATAGATTTCAATTAATCCTGCTGGAGCTACAATATGTAATTCTTTATTTTCTCTATCTACCTTTGTAACCAAATTTTTAATCAACGGAACCAAAACTTCTTTTTCTCCGTTCATAATTTGCAATAATGGATTGATAGATAAATCGATAACTCCTTGAATAATTCCTACTTCACCATAATTACCATCAATACATTTAAATCCTACCACTTCGTGATCGTAAAAATTTGTACCTGATAATTGTTTTAAGAAAGTAGCTGGCAGATAAAGTTCTTTGTGGTCAATTATTTTAGCATCATTTTCATTGTTAACTCCCTCGAATTTAACAAGAGCAAAAGGATGATTTTTAAGAATAAAAGATTCTATGAAAAATGGAGTTAATTGATCATTAATCTCAATATATAAACTCTCAATTTTGGCGTAATCACTAGGAGTCGTAACGTCTAAAAACAACGAAACTTCACCTTTATATCCGTGAAGTTTCGCTACGTGTCCTAAATGAAAGCAATCTGCTTTATTCATTCACTAGTTTTATTATTCTGCTGAATTTTCTTCTTCAGTAGTTTCTTCTGATGATGCTTCAACTTCTTCAGAAACTTCCTCTTCTACTACTTCTTCAACAGGAGTGTTTTTAATTTCAATCGCTTTTGCTTTTGCAGCATTTGCAGCAACTTCAGCTTTCAATCTTTCAGCTTTAATAGCTTCTACAGACTGACCTAAACCTGCTTTTTTCGCGTCAATTTTAGCCGCTTTTTCAGCTTCCCATGCAGCGAATTTAGTTTCAACATCTTCTAATGTTAATGCTCCTTTTTTTACTCCATTCACTAAGTGATTTTTGTAAAGAACTCCTTTGTAAGAAAGGATAGCACGAGCAGTATCTGACATTTCAGCACCTGTTTGAACCCAATTTAATGTACGATCGAAGTTAATTTCGATTGTTGCTGGATTTGTATTAGGGTTATAAATACCTAATTTTTCGATGAATTTACCATCTCTTCTAGCTCTTGAGTCAGCAGCTACTAAATGGAAAAATGGTTTCCCTTTTTTCCCGTGTCTTTGCAATCTAATACGTGTTGCCATTTTTTTGTTTTATAATTTGAGGTACGAAACCTCTGTTAATAAATAAATTATTTGGCTGCAAAGATACTCTTTTTTTCTATTAATCAATAGTATTAAGTGTTATTTTAATTATCGTGGTGAATAAACTTATTTCTATCATTTTTAAAATTCAATTCATTTTATACTTTTACATCCATATTCTAATTAAAATTTCATAAAATGGAAATCAGAGAATTAAAAACAATAGACGAAATGATTTCTCAACTTTCGGTTATGCAAGAACTTTACCCCTCTCTAACTGAAATTCAATATCATGAAATGTTGTCTGAAATGCTTCCCAATAACTACGGACAAATTGCTGTTTTTGAAGACGGAAAATGTGTAGGCATCAGTGGGTATTGGATTGGGACAAAACTTTGGTGTGGCAAATATTTAGAATTAGATAATGTGATTGTATCAAAAGAATATCGTTCTAAAGGTGTTGGAAAAATCCTTTCTGACTTTCTTGATAAAAAAGCTCATTTAAACAATTGTACGATCCTAGTTCTTGATGCATATACTTCCAACTTTAAGGCGCATCGCTTCTACTACAATCAAGGATTTAGTCCAAAAGGATTTCATTTTGTGAAAATAATCGATAAAACAGGTATTCGTTAAACTAAAAAGGACGTTCAAATTGAACGTCCTTTTTTAGCATAAGTTTATTTATGTTTTATTATTGAACTACCACTTTTTCAATTACACTTCCGATTTGAAAGAAATAAACACCAGGGTTTAACGATTTCACATCAAAAGTTTCAACTGAAGAATTTGTATATTCTCTTTTCTCAATTAATTTTCCATCAGCAGCAACAAAATTAATTGTACCATTAGCAGACATTAAATCTGAGAAAGAAATTGTTATAACATCATTTGATGGATTTGGATACACTTTAAATAAAGATGTAGTCGTTTCATCAATACTTGCACAGCTACTAACTGTTATCGCTGTTGCTAATAATGAAGCACAAGATCCGTTAGAAGGTGTAAACAAATAAGATTGAGATGTTGTAGTACTAACTGTTGAAGGAGACCATGTTCCAGCAATTGAATTTGTTGAAGTTAAAGGTAAACTTGGTGCAACTGAACCTGTACAAACAATTGATGGTAAGTTAAAAGAAGGAATCACTACTGGACTTACATTTACAGTTACTGATTTAGTTGTAGCACATACTCCATTTGAAGGTGTAAATAAATAAGTTGCAGAAGCTGTATTACTTACAGTTGCAGGTGTCCAAGTACCAGGAACTGACTCAACTGATGTTGAAGGTAAAATTGGCGCTGCAGCTCCTGTACAAATTGAAGTTCCAAAATTAAAAGTAGGAACAGAATTTGGCGAAACAAACACAGTAATATTGTAACTAGAAGCACACGTTGTTGATGGTGTAAATACATATGATCCTGTAGTTAAATTACTTACTGTAGAAGGAGACCAAGTTCCAGTTACCGAATTTGTAGAAGTTGTTGGTAAAGTTGGTGCAAGTGCTCCTAAACAAATCGGTTGAATTGTATTAAACGTTGGTGTAACAGATGTTGTAACTGTAATTGGAACAACTACTGGAGAAACACATGAATTACCTGTTGGAGTAAAAGTATAACTATTTGAAGAAGTATTACTTACAACTGATGGATTCCAAGAACCAGCGATAGAGTTATTAGAAGTCGATGGTAAAGTCGGTGCTGAAGCTCCAGAACATAAAGTTGAAGCAATAGAGAAAGTTGGTACTGTAGCTGAACTAACAGTAACTGTAACAGATGCCGTATTTACACAAGTTCCGCTATTAGCTGTAAAAGTATAAGAAGCTGTTGATGTGTTACTTACATTTGAAGGATTCCAAGTACCAGTAATTGAATTATTAGAAGTAGAAGGTAAAACTGGTGCACTTCCTCCAACACATATTGCTGCAGGTGTTGTAAATGTAGGCGTTGTAGTTGGTGTAACTGTCACACTTAAATTTTTAGTTGTTGCACACAATCCAGCAGTTGGTGTAAATGTGTAAGAACCTGAATTAGTATTACTAATTGTAGATGGTGACCATGAACCAGTGATTGACTCTAATGAAGAACTAGGCAAAGATGGAGCTGAAGTTCCTGCACAAAAAGATGCTATTGCATTGAACGTTGGTGTTGTTGGTGAAGAATTAACAGTTATCGAAGCAGTTGCAGTTGTTACACACGTACCATTTGCAGGTGTAAATAAATAAGAACCAGAAACTGTATTACTTACCGTTGATGGATTCCATGTTCCTGTAATTGAGTTAGTAGAAGTCAATGGTAAAGTTGGAGATGTACCACCAGTACAAACTGTAGATGCAATAGTAAAAGTCGGTGTTACATTTGGTGTTACTGTAATGGTTTTTGTTACTGAAGTAGCACAAACACCAGAAGTAGGAGTAAAAATATAAGTTCCAGAATTTGAATTATCAACTGTAGCAGGATTCCATGTACCTGTAATAGAATTTGTAGAAGTTGTTCCTAAAACAGGAGCACTAGTTCCAGCACAAAAAGAAGGAGTTGTTGCGAAATCTGTAACAGTTGGTTGATTTACAGTAATTGTCAACGTTTGTGTTGTAGCACAAACTCCAGTAGTTGGAGTAAATGTATACAATGTTGTTGCTGTATTATTTAAAGCTGGCAACCAAGTCCCTGTAATCGAATTATTAGAAGTTAACGGTAAAGCTGAAAGAGATGCTCCTGAACAAATTGCGCTTACTGCTGTGAAAGTTGGGGTTGTTGGCTGATTAACTGAAACGGTCATAGTTGGCGAACCTGTAGAACACTGACCACCAGCTGCTGTAAAAGTATAAGTTGTTGTTGCTGTATTGTTTACTGCAGGCAACCAAGTTCCTGTAATAGGAGTTGTATTGGTTGATGAAGTAGGTAAAGTCAATGGTGCACCAGAACAAATTGCAGAAATTTGAGAAAATGATGGTGTAACAGCAGAAACTAAAGCAGTTTGAATTAATGCAGTATTAGAACATTGACCTACACTTGGTGTAAATGTATATGTTCCAGCTTGTGAACTACTAATAGTTGGTGGAGCCCAAGAACCATTAATTGGAATAGGATTGGTAGACGCTCCTGGTAATAACGCTACTGAACCAGAAGTACAAACATTAGACAAAGACGACGCAAATGTTGGTGTAACTTTATCAGTAACTACAACAGAATACGTTAAAGTATCTCTTTTATATGCACTTGCCCCCCAAGGATATAAATTTAACAATGCTTTAACCGTTTTAGTTCCTGAAGTTGTATATTTTGTTCCACCTTTTTGAGTTTTAGAAACTATAAATGAAGCTGAAGCTGGACTAGCAACATAATCATAATTAAATTTAGTGAAAAAATGTATATCTTTTAAGTTAACATCACTATTAGTGTATACCAACCATTCTCTATAATTTAATATCGGGTTTGTGACATGACCAGTATTTACATTTGTAAAATAAATCGAATCTCCAATACAAACCTTTAAATCACTATCACTTGAAACAAAAGAGCCAACTAAACTATAACTAAATTTAGGAATTAAATAAAAATCAAAATCATCAGCAGTAGCAGCAGTAATATTAGAAGGCATAGTATGTGGACTTACAGTTTTTAAAATTGCTCCATCACGTTTAAAAGGTAAATCAGTTAAGTAAACATCGCCAGATCCTGTTAAATCTTGATTAACATTCCAGTTGTGTGAAACAGCAATATTAAAACTATCTGACGCGGTTTTCATTTTAAACAATACATTTATTGAATCACTAACAGAAACTGCATTTGAGAAATTAACTGTTTGATAACCATATGTAGTATTACAAATAAAATCAGTAGAATATAAAACTGAAGTTAAATCTTTATTATAAACAGAAACAGTTATTGTACTTGAAGAACCAGCTGTTTTTAAAGATTTACCAACAAAAACAATACTATTTAATGTAACAGCAGCTCTGATCGGTATCCCTTGAATTGCAGATCTCCAAGTGTTATCAGTTCTTTGTTTCATCGAAACTGTTGTTAAACCTAAAGTATCTACACCACCATTAGCTGAACTTGTCGTACCTAAGAGTGTATTCATTTCATAACAAGATCTTTCATTGTTGGATGTATAATAGTAAGAATAATTATTAGTTACATCAACTGATTTGTTAATAGCAGTAGAGGGTTTAAAGTCTGCTAATGGTTTTTGCTTGGTAGTTTTTTCATTTTTCTGTGAAAATCCAAAAAATGAAAAAACAATTGTAATTGATAATAATAAAATTCTTTTCATAAATAATTTTAGTGTTTAAATAATATATTTTTTTTCAATACAAATTTACGAAGATCCTTGGTTTAAAAAAAAATAACTTGTGTATGGTTAAGCAATTGCAATAAATAAGTATTTATTGTGGTGATTGGGTATACTGCTTTGTGCAAATGGTTAAATGCTTTAAAAAATGAATTAAACGAAAAAAGGCTACTCAATGAGTAGCCTTTTCTATCAATTCGTAAAAGAATTATTTGATAATCACTTTTTGAGTTGTATTTCCTACTTGGAAGAAATAAACACCTGAAGTTAAAGATTTAACATCAAAAGACTCAACTGAAGAGTTTGTGAAGTTTCTTGTTTCGATTACTTTTCCGTCAGCAGAAGTTAAAACGATTGAACCGTTTTGTGTGTTATCAGCTAAAGAAACTGTAACAACATCATTTGCTGGGTTTGGATACACTGTAAAGTTAGCAGAAGATACTTCTTCGATACCAGCACAGGTAACTAAAGTAATAGATTGTCTAAATACTTCCGAACATCCTGAACTAGCAGCAACATCAGCATCTGCAGCTGCAGTAGTAGTGAAAGTTACATTGTAATTTCCTACAGTTGAAGTACCTAAATTGATTACCCCTGTTGGAGCATCTATTACTAAACCAGTAGTAGAAGAATAAACACCTGTTACAGCTGGATCAGCTTGAACAGGAGTCACATTTGCAGAACCGATACAAACATTGTCATCTTCAAATGAAAATTCAGCGATTTCTGGATTAAAACAAGATTGAGCTCTTACTACAACATCATCAAGTGAAACAGTACCTGAAACTGTATTACCTGTACCTGCTGAAACATAAAAATCCAACTCATCTGGATTTTTACCTACAAGTGCAGTAGAAGTTGAACCAGCATAATCAAGTGTAGACATGTTCGCTCCATGAAAAACTACAAATCTAATTTTACCAGTTATAGTACTGTAAAGAACAGAAATATGAACTAACTCATCTGCAGTTAAAACCAAAGGAGTAGCACCACCATTTCCACCGTTTAAAGTTTGATCCCAATCTAACTGCCATTGTGCAAGTCCAAATGTAGAAGTAGTTGCTGGCGCAACAGGAGGAAACTCATAATAAGCTAAACCAATAATTGTTTTCGTTTTTTCATTAAAGTTTATTCCAATCAATCTATTACCTAGATCATCATAAATTCCTGCATTAAATGCATTTAAACTAGTTGTTGCAGAACCTGTATGAAAATTGAAATCTAATTGAACAACATCTTGACCTACTGATCTAGAAGCCCAACCTGTAGTAGGATCAGTTAAACTTTTATATACATATCTTGATGTTCCAGACGCAGTAGGCCCAGCCAAACCTGAAATCTGTAAAGCGTTATCGTTAGTACCTACATTAACAATTTGTGTAGCAGCATTATCACCACTTGCTCCTGTGTATGTATACCAACCACCTTGTCCAGGTGTAGCTCCAGTTAAATCAGCAGATAAATTCCCAACAGTGTAACCGTTAAAATCATCACCTAAAATAGTTGTTTGAGAAGATGCTGTAAATGCAGCTCCTAATAAAGCAATCGATAGTAATGTTTTTTTCATAAATAATAATTTGTTTAGTTAATAATTTTATATGAAAGCAAAAATAGAATAAATTAATTCAAAAAAAAAATTATACCGATTCAAACAGTTAAAAAAAATCAACCAATGTTTATTTAAGGTGATGATTGGTTATTTTATTTGGTAAATGGATATGAAAAATAAATAATAATAGCGTTACACAACATTTTAAATATCACTGGAGTATTCTAATTTTTCACTAAAACTATTTACTCTTAAGCAATTGGTTTACTCGAGTTAACATATAGATACAGACCAAAACAAAAGCAGAAACAACCAAAGCTAATGTATCATAATTTTCAATAGGACTATAATTATTTTTTTGAACAATAATCATTCCCCCTATCGCCGC
>CAMDMY010000078.1 GCA_945902775.1 Chryseobacterium gleum
TTTCAAACCCCATGTGATCAATCGCTTCTAATAAGCTTTCGTTCAAATTTAATTATGTAAACTTCATATTGGGTGTTAAGTTAATCATAAATTATGAAAAGTATCCCAAACAATTTCATCTACAAATCTACAAATGAATCAATAATTTATACACTTTATGTATTTTTTGTTTATTTTTAAAAAGTTATGTATAAATTGCAACTGCTAAAGTATAATATATGAAACTAGAATCTATGAATAAAAAAACTACTCTTTTACTTATTTTCTCAATTTGCTCTACTTTCCTAATTGGACAAAAAAAAGAATATGTTGTTGATAAATCTAATTGTAGAGATGGAGAAAAAATAGAGTATTGCCAAACTCATAAAAAAATGAATGAGTTGTTGAGTGATCCTCAAAGATTAAAAGAACACCTAGATTATGAAAAAGAAATTCAGGGATTAATTTACAACATGGAACATGAAAAATCTGGAAATGGAAATGAAAAAGCAACCATTTACAAAATTCCAATCGTATTCCATATTTTGCATAATAATGGAGCTGAAAATATTTCAAGAGATCAAATTTTAGATGAATTAGCAATTTTAAATAAAGATTTCCGTAAATTAAATGCTGACGTAAATGACGTTGTTTCTCAATATCAAACAAAGCAAGCTGATATTGAAATAGAATTTGTATTAGCGAATCGTGATCCACTTGGTCGTTCATTCAATGGTGTCACAAGAACGATAGACCCAATTACAAGTGACGGTTCAGATGGCTATGCTCAATCAGATGCAGTGGCGACAAAAAACGATACTTATAAAGGTAATTGGCCAGGAAATAAATATTTAAATGTCTTTGTTGTTGCTAATGCTGGCGCAACAGCAGCAGGTTACACGAGACTACCAGATAATAATCAAACTATGACAAATGGAATTTGGATTTTACACAACTACCTTGGGTCTATCGGAACGTCATCTCTTAATAGTAATCACACATTGACTCATGAAATTGGTCATTGGTTAAATTTGGCTCATACTTGGGGGAATACAAATAGTCCTGGAGTTGCTTGTGGAGATGACAATGTTTCAGACACACCTCTAACTAAAGGTTTTACTACATGCAGTTTAAATTCTTCTACTATTTGTACTTCAGGTGTAATTGAGAATGTAGAGAATTTTATGGAATATTCTTATTGTTCAAAAATGTTTACTGAAGGACAGAAAACAAGAATGAGAGCAGCACTTAATAATTCAAAAGGTGGAAGAAACAATATATGGACTTCTACAAATTTAAACAATGTGGCTCCATTAACCAGTGCTGAAATTCAAGCAGATCGAACAATTATTTGTGCTGGATCAGAAGTTAATTTTAGTGATATTACATATAGTCAAGCTACAACATGGTCTTGGACAACAACGGGTGGTTCACCTTCTACGTCAACATCAAAAAATCCAACTGTCACTTATTCTACTCCTGGATATTACGAAGTAAAATTAACTTCTAGTAATAATGGAACTTCAGCTTCGAGCACTAAAACTCAGTATATTCAAGTATTACCTGCAACAACAATTTTCCCTATTTATGAAAGTTTTCAATATTACAATCAATTATTTGACATAAACAAATGGGCTAGATATGACCAAGGAGGAAACAGACCATTTGAAATATTTACAGGAGCCGGTTTTTCAGATAATAAATGTGTGAAATTGGCAAATTTTGATGAGACAAGCCCTTCAACAATTGATGAATTAAATTCAGAAATAATCGATTTGTCAAATCTTTCTAGTTCCGATCCATTAACACTTACATTTAGATATGCCTATAGAAAAAAAATAACAGCTAATTACGAATCCTTGAAAATAGCTGTGACAACAGATTGTGGAAAAACTTGGTTTACTCGTAATACGTTAAGTGGAAATTATTTATCATCTCAAACAGCTTCAGAATCTTGGACACCTGCTTCAGTAAATGATTGGACAACGGTTCACATTACACAAATTACAAGTCAATTTTACAGTTCTAATTTTAGATTTAAATTCCAATTTACTGGAAATGGTGGGAATAATTTGTTTTTAGATGATATTAATTTATATAAAGGTGCTCCATCAGAAGCAGTTGTTTTGGGGATTAATGAAACACCTCTAGAAGTTGCTAATTTTGAACTTTTTCCAAATCCAACTGAAGGAGAATTAAATGTTCACTTTTCAATACCTTCTGATAAACAAGTACTTGTATCTATTCAAGATTTGACAGGTAAAACGATACAAACTGAAAAAATCAATGGTGTTTTAGGTTCAAATTTAGTTGTATTAAATACACAAAACTTATCTCCAGGTATGTATTTATTAAATACACAAATAGGAAATATTCAAAAAGTTTCTCAATTTGTTGTGAAATAAAAATCATTCATTTTTTTATTGAAAGGCAGGAAAAAATTCCTGCCTTTTTTATTTCAAAGTATTTCAAAACAATATTTTCTAGTATTTTTGAATTATGAATCAAATTGAACTTTTAAAAGAGGAAATCGCATCAACCATTCGAGAATATAACTCAAAAGGTTGGTCCCCGGCAACATCAACGAATTATTCATTTAAATTTGAAAATTCAGCTATTTTTGTTTCACGTTCAGGTGTAGATAAATCAAAATTTATTTCTTCAGATTTTATAACTGTTGATAATACAGGAAAGCCTACTGGAGAATATATGAATTCAACTCCTTCAGCAGAAACGTTGATTCATTGTGTGTTGTATGATTTATTTCCCGAAACAAAAGTAATTTTACACAGTCACTCTGTTTATCCTGTTTTAATTTCTAATATTGAAAAAAATGTAGTTCAATTTGAAGGTTACGAAATTCAAAAAGGATTTACAGGTCAAACAACCCATAACAACACTGTTAAAATTCCAATTTTCGATAATACTCAAGACATGATTGAATTTTCTAAGGTTTTGAAGAACAATACTAAAAACCTCTCAAATCATACATTCATAATGCGAAAACATGGAACGTATGCTTGGGGTAAAAACCTATTCGAAGCAAAAAGGCATCTTGAAACCTTGGAATATTTATGCCAATGCGAGTGGATGATTAAAAGTCGATTAATTTAGTATAATACTTCCTATCAATTAAAATTTTATTACTTTCGCAGTCTAATTAATTAAAATAATATAAAATGTCATATTTGTTTACATCAGAGTCAGTATCTGAAGGGCATCCTGATAAAATTTCTGACCAAATTTCAGACGCATTAATCGATAACTTCATGGCGTTTGATCCGCAATCAAAAGTTGCGTGTGAAACACTAGTTACTACTGGATTAGTTGTGCTTGCAGGTGAGGTAAATACTTCAACTTATTTAGATGTACAGACTATTGCCCGTGATGTAATCTCTAAAATTGGATATACGAAATCGGAATACATGTTCGAAGCGAATTCTTGTGGAATTATTTCTGCAATTCACGAACAATCTGCTGATATTAATCAAGGTGTAGATCGTAAAAACCCGGAAGAACAAGGTGCTGGTGATCAAGGAATGATGTTCGGTTACGCAACAAAAGAAACTGAAAATTATATGCCTTTAGCATTAGATTTAGCGCATAAAATTCTTCAAGAACTTTCTGGCGTTAGAAATAATCATACAGATTTAATTGGTTATTTACGTCCAGATGCAAAATCACAAGTTACAATTGAATATTCTGATGATAACATTCCTCAAAGAATTGATTCTATCGTAGTATCGACTCAACATGATGATTTTGATACAGAAGAAGCGATGTTATCTAAGATCAAAGCTGACATAATCAATATTGTAATTCCGAGAGTTAAAGCAAAATTGAAACCAGAATTACAATTATTGTTCAATGATCAAATCACTTACCACATTAACCCTACAGGTAAATTCGTAATTGGTGGACCTCACGGAGATACAGGTTTAACCGGACGTAAAATTATCGTTGATACATACGGTGGTAAGGGAGCTCACGGTGGTGGTGCTTTCTCTGGAAAAGATCCTTCAAAAGTGGATCGTTCAGCAGCTTATGCTACACGTCATATTGCTAAAAATTTAGTTGCAGCAGGTGTTTGTGACGAAATATTAGTTCAAGTTTCTTATGCAATTGGTGTTGCTGAACCTTGTGGCTTATTCATCACAACTTATGGAACTTCAAAAGTAAATATGTCTGATGGTGATTTAGCGAAAGTTGTGTCAGGTATTTTTGATATGCGTCCTTACTTCATCGAACAACGTTTAAAATTACGTAACCCAATCTATTCTGAAACTGCTGCTTACGGGCACATGGGAAGAAAAAATGAAGTGGTTACTAAACGTTTCAAACGTCCAGATGGAACATTCTTGGAAAAAGAAGTTGAATTATTTACATGGGAAAAATTAGACTACGTGGATAAAGTAAAAGCTGCTTTGAATTTATAAGCAAAGTTGAATCATATTAAAAGCCCGTTTGAGTTTACTTAAACGGGCTTTTATTTTTTAACATCCTTTCAAAACACCATTTTTTTGCGTTATTTTTACCCAACGAATTTATAATAAAATGAAAAGAATTAAAATTGTAGATGTTTTTGCTCAACCAGAGATTGGTAAAGAGCTTATTGTGAAAGGTTGGGTACGCGGATTTCGTAGTAATCGTTTCATTCAAGTGAATGATGGTTCAACAATCAAAACATTACAAGCAGTTGTTGAATTCGAAAATTTTGATGAAGCAATTCTTAAAAAAATAACAACCGGTTCTGCAGTTGGTTTAAAAGGAATTTTGGTCGAATCTCAAGGTGCTGGTCAAGCAGTTGAGTTGCAAGTTTCTGAAATAGAAATCATTGGAGAAGCAAATCCAGATGATATTCAAAAAACAGTAATGCAACCTAAAAAACACAGTTTGGATTATTTAAGAGAACAAGCTCACTTACGTTTTAGAACGAATACGTTTGGTGCTGTTTTCAGAATTCGTCACAATGTTGCTTTTGCAATTCATAAATTTTTCAACGACAAAGGATTCTTTTATCTTCATACTCCAATCATTACTGGTTCGGATGCAGAAGGAGCAGGAGAAATGTTCCGTGTTACGAATTTAGATCCAATCAATCCTCCATTAAATGAAGATGGAACGGTAGATTTCAAAGAAGATTTCTTTGGAAAAGCGGTAAACTTAACTGTATCAGGACAATTAGAGGCTGAATTAGCAGCCTTGGCTTTAGGTCAAGTCTATACATTTGGTCCAACTTTTAGAGCTGAAAATTCTAATACTTCTCGTCACTTGGCTGAATTTTGGATGATTGAACCAGAAGTAGCGTTCAATGATTTAGCAGATAACATGGATTTAACAGAGGAATTTCTGAAATACATCAGTAAATTCATTCTTGAAAATTGTGCCGATGATTTACAATTTTTACATGAAAGAGATGCTGCTGAACAAGCACAAAAACCTCAAAATGAACGCAATGAATTAGGATTAATCGATCGATTAAAATTTGTTGTTGAAAATGACTTCAAACGTTTAACCTATACTGAAGCGATTGAAGTTTTAATAAATTCAAATCATTATAAAAAGAAAAAATTCAAGTACGATGTTGCTTGGGGAATTGATTTACAAAGTGAACATGAACGTTATTTAGTAGAAAAAGAATTCAACTGTCCTGTAATTTTAACAGACTACCCAGCTGAAATTAAAGCTTTCTACATGCGTCAAAACGACGGATGTGCTCCAGGAAAACAAACTGTAGCTGCTATGGATGTTTTATTCCCTGGTATTGGTGAAATTGTTGGTGGTTCTCAACGTGAAGAACGTTTAGATATTTTAAAAGAAAAATGTGCTGCTTTCAATATCGACGAACATGAATTATGGTGGTACATGGATACGCGTAAATTTGGTTCTGTTCCTCATGCTGGTTTTGGTTTAGGTTTCGAAAGAATGGTGATGTTTGTAACAGGTATGTCAAATATTAGAGATGTTATTCCTTTCCCAAGAACACCTCAAAATGCTGAATTTTAATGTAAATGATCTTTTGTAGATACGTTACAATGTAACGTATCTACAAAAGATCAGATTATAAAACATTCAAAATCAAAAATTCAACATTAATAAAAATGGCTTTAAAACAATATCTTACGCAGAAATTAGAACAACGATTATCTCCTCAACAAATTCAGTTGATGAAATTGTTGCAAGTGCCTACTATGGAGTTGGATCAACGAATTAAACAAGAATTGGAAGAAAATCCGGCTCTTGAAGAAGGAATGGATGAACTTGAAGACGATTTTAACGAAGATTATGAGAATGATTCTGATGATTCTTCCGATAATGACAATGATGATTTCGATATTTCTGATTATTTCGACGAAGATTCGGCTGACTATAAAACACAAGTTAACAATACAAGTAAAGACGATGAAGAACGTGTAGTTCCGCTATCTGGAGAACAATCATTTCAACAAAGTTTAACAGAACAATTACACTTACTTGATTTAACAGACAATCAATTTATGATTGCTGATACAATTATTGGGAATTTAGATGAGTCGGGGTATTTAAATCGAGAAATAGACGCAATTGTTGACGATTTAGCCTTTTCTGCTAACGTAATTACTACGGAAGAAGAAGTTGAAAAAGTATTGAGTTTGGTTCAAGAATTAGATCCTGCAGGAATTGGAGCGCGAAATTTAAGAGAATGTTTGCTTTTACAAATTAGTAGAGATCACGATGGTAATATTACGCGTTATACTGCTAAAAAGATACTAGAAAATCATTTTGAAGAATTTACAAAAAAACATTACGATAAAATTCAAAAGAAATTAGAAATTTCGGATGAGGATTTAAAAGAAGCAATCGATGAAATCATTCGTTTGAATCCAAAACCAGGCGGTTCGATGAAAGAAGCTCCGAAAAATCATCAACAAATAATTCCTGATTTTGTAATTGTTGAGACGGATGGTAAATTAGAATTGTCTTTGAACGGTAGAAATGCTCCTGAATTAAAAGTAAGTCGTGATTATGAAAACATGTTACGAACGTATTCAGAAGGTGCAAAAACATCGAAATCAGACAAAGATGCTGTTATGTTTGTGAAACAAAAGTTGGATGGAGCTAAATGGTTTATTGATGCGATTAAACAACGTCAAACTACTCTGTTAAGTACGATGCAAGCGATTATGATGTATCAGTTTGAATATTTCCTAACTGGTGATGAAACAAATCTTCGTCCAATGATTTTAAAGGATATTGCTGAAATTGTAAATCTTGATATTTCAACTGTTTCTCGTGTAGCGAATAGTAAATATGTTCAAACGGGACATGGAACGTTTGCATTGAAATATTTCTTTTCTGAATCGCTTTCTACTGATGCTGGTGAAGAAGTTTCGACAAGAGAAGTAAAAAAAATTCTTTCTGAGGCGATTGATGGTGAAGAAAAACACAAACCTTTAACCGACGAAAAGTTAACAGAATTACTGAAAGAAAAAGGATACAATATTGCTCGTAGAACAGTCGCTAAATACCGTGAACAATTAAATATTCCGGTTGCTCGATTACGTAAAGAATTATAATGAGATTTCTCGCACAAACAATTTCTTGGGTTTTAATGCCGATATTAATGCCAATTTATGCATTGATTTTGGTGGAGTTTATTCCTTCCGAACCAATTAATTTAGCCGCTGGAGATTCACTTTATTTAATGCCGCTGCAAAACAAAATTGTATTAATCGTTTACTATTTTATGTTTTCTGTAGTAGCACCGGGACTTTTATACCTCCTTTTAAAAAACATGAAAGTCATTACAACTTTAGAAATGGACGACAAAAAAGAACGTCGTATCCCGTTGATTATCATGAGTATTTCGTGTTTATTTCTATTTTACTTACTTTCTTCCAATCTAGTGTATTTGACTAAATACATGTTTGGTTTGTGTCTTTCAGGGGCAGTCATCATTTGTGTTTTTACAATTGTAAATAATTATTTCAAGGTTAGTCTACACGCAACAGGTGTTGGGATTTTCACTGGATTTCTATTGGCGTACTTTTCAGAGCAAATCTTTTTTAATATCTGGATTTTAGCACTTGCTTTTGTTATTTCTGGTATCGTACTTTCTTCCCGTTTATTTTTAGAAAAACATTCTCCTAAGGAATTAATAGTTGGCTATGTTTTTAGCTTTCTTATTACATTTGCACTGAACCTATTTTATCCTTTTAGTAACTAATTGATATTAAACAATATATAATTAAAATGAAAAAAATAAAAATCTTCTCAATTCTCTTCCTTGCAATCGCTCTAATTTCAGCTTGTGGAACTAGTACTTCTAAAAACAAAGGAAAAGGAATCAATCTTTTTACGATGCAACAGGACAAAGATTTAGGAGCGCAAGTAGCTGCTGAAATTGATGGAAATCCAACTCAATATCCTCTTTTAGATTCTATTAAATACAAAGAAGTATATCAATACGTTTACAAAGTAAGAGACAATATTCTTAATTCGGGTAAAGTTGATTACAAAGATGACTTTAAGTGGAGATTACGTATAATACACGATGACAGTACTTTAAATGCATTCTGCACACCAGGTGGTTACATTTATATCTACACTGGAATTTTAAAATTCATGGAATCAGAAGATCAATTAGCGGGTGTTATGGGACATGAAATAGGGCATGCAGATATGCGTCACTCTACTCGTCAAATGACTACTATGTTTGGAGTTCAAGTGATTGAGCAAATTTTATTAGGAAATCGTGCGATGTTACAACAATTAACTTCTGCAATAGTTGGATTAAAATTCTCAAGAAAACATGAGACGGAAGCGGACGGGAGATCAGTAATGTATTTATGTCCTACGGCTTATAATGCTGGTGGTGGTGCTGGTTTTTTCCAAAAATTAGATGCGATGGGAAGTGGTAAACGTCCACCAGAATTTTTAAGTACGCACCCAAACCCAGAAGGAAGAATTGACCATTTCTTAAATGCTAAAACTACAATGGGTTGTGCAGGTGATAAAACATTTAAAGATGAGTACAAACGAATGGTTAGTTTGTTGCCGAAATAGGTCAAAAAAATATTAAAATTGAATAAGGTAATCAGTTTGGTTACCTTATTTTTTTTGATTAAAAATTTAATTTAAAGACATATCGAATTATCTCTTTTTCAATTTTGAGGTATCGCGTTTTGTGTGTAAAACTGCTGTAACTATAATAATTTCATTTTCAATATAATAATGAATCATAAATGGAAAAGTACTATTGACACACGTATGAATATTCTTATATCGATTAACCATTGAAAAAGGATGTTTACGGATATATTTTAATTCATTTCTGATTGATTTTACAAACTTGGTACCTAAATCTTTTTGTTTCGATTTGTACCAGATTGCTGTTTCTAAAATATCTTTTTTGGCTAGAGGTAGGATGATTATTCTATAGTTCATAGTTGCTTTTCAATATCATCCATTGCTTGATCAAAATCTAAACCTAGTGATTGATTCATTTTATATTCTTCAACTCTATTATCAATTTCTTCCAAATGCCAAGATGGAATTTCTAATTCAGCTTCTTCCAACCCCTTGAATTTAGTGTTTAACTCTTTCCAATCTTTGATAGGAATGAAAACTCCCGTAGTTTTTCCGTTACTATCTGATATATATTGAAGGCTCATGGTTTTTAACTAATTAGTTTATATGATAAATATACGAAAATATAATTTAAATAAAAAGAATATTACAATCTCCCTTTCACTGCATTGTCAACCATTTCTTCAAGCGAATAAAATGAATGATTCAATGCATTATTAAGTTTTGAAGCATTGTAAACTGTTGTTCCGAAAGCACTTCTAGCGGTTTCTTTTGTAATTGGCGATTTCTTTCCGGTTAATTTTGAAATCAACCACATTGCTCTCCATGTCAATCCCATTAACCAAGGTTTTACTAAAATAGAAACTTCCTTTTTGTTTAATTTTCTGGCAATATGATCAAATAGATTTTTAAACGTCGAATTTTCACCTATGCATAGAAAACGTTCATTTTTCACATCGCTTTCCATTAAGTCTATTATCACCGTTGCGACATCTCTTGCATCTACAAAAGCATTTGCTCCAGACGTATAAAACTGTAAGCCATTTTCAACCGTTTTAAACATTGTTAACGAACTTTCTTTCCAATCTCCAGCCCCGATTATGACACACGGATTTACAATGATGACATCCAATCCTTCCTCTACTCCTCTCCAAACTTCTTTTTCAGCTGAATATTTTGCTATTGAATAACCAGAAGTGGTTGGTGATTGTTTCCATTTCGTTTCTTCTGTCACAATCGGATCATTTTCACCGTTTCCAATTGCAGCAGTTGAACTTACATATCCTAATTTTTTTATTCCTAAATCTAGACAAGCATTCACAATATTAGCAGTTCCTTCACGATTGATTTTCATCATCTTAAAGAAATCATTTTTATGGAATGAAACAATCGCTGCGCAATGATAAACAAATTCACAACCTTCCATTGTTTCATAAAGTGTTACAATATCAAGAACATCACAATTTACCCATTGAATGGTTTCAAATCTTGACTGACCATTTACCTCATCGTAATATAAAAACAACCGGCGAACCAATTCTATTTTCTTTTGATCTCTGAAAATTGCTTTAATCGGTGTAATCTCTTTCGTTAATTGAAAAAGCAAATGACTACCTAATAAACCTGTTCCGCCTGTTACTAATATCATTGATATGAATGTTATATTTATTTGTTATATCTCCAAAAACATAGGATGGGATTTAAATCCCATCCTATGTTTTTGAATAAAATATCATTTGAAATCCCAATTATACGTGTCTAATTCAGAAACACACGCCACCAACAAATCGATACTTCCTTGAATATCGTCTTTGTTTGCCATTTCTATTACTTGGTGTAAATGTCTAGTCGGAATTGAAACTGCACCTGCAATTGAACCTCCTTCGACCATACGTTGAATACCAGCTGTATCAGTTCCTCCTGCAGTTAAAATTTCAGGTTGCCATTTGATATTATGTTTATCCGCTGTTTTTTTCATATAATCAACCATTCTATAATCACAAATTGCTGAAGCATCCATAATTTTAATCGCTGTACCTTCCCCTAATTTTGTAATCATTTCGTGATCTGCTGCACCTGGTAAATCGAAAGCAATTGTTGTATCTAATCCAAATCCAAAATCAGGTTGAACTCTTAATGCTGAAACGTTCGCTCCTCTAATTCCAACTTCTTCTTGTACTGTAAATACCCCATAAATATCATACGGAACTTCTTTGCCTTTCAATGCTTTTAACGTTTCAATCAAAATGAAAACAGCTAAACGATTGTCTAACGACTTTCCGTTTACACAATTCCCCATTTCAATAAATTCACGTTCTCTTGTTACAGGATTTCCAACTTGAATTAACTCTTTTACTTCTTCTGGAGTTAATCCTGTATCTATAAAATAATCAGATAATTGTGCTACTTTATTACGTTCATCCGCACTCATCACGTGAATTGGTTTTGAGGCCATTACACCAATAATGTCTTTTTTTCCGTGAATAATTACACGTTGAGCAGTTAATGTTTTAGGGTCAAATCCTCCTAACGTATGAAAACGTATAAATCCTTTGTCATCAATATGTGTAACGATAAATCCAATCTCATCCATATGAGCTCCTATCATTACTTTTTTACTTTCTTTACCACGTTTGATTGCGTAAACATTTCCTAGGTTATCTACCTGCACCTCATCCACTAGACCTTTCAGTTCGTCGATGACAAGTTCACGTACTCTTTGCTCAAATCCAGATGCGCCTGGCGTTTTACATATTTTACCTAATAATTCAGTGTTTATAGACATATTTGACAATTTGTGTTTGAGGCTAAAATTAAGTTTTAATTAAAGAATTCCGCAGGAATATTTTAAAAATTTAAGTCAATTTTTTGTCGATGAAATACTTCTTTCGAAACCAAAAAGCCAATTTAACCAAAGCAATTAAAGCAGGGACTTCAACCAAAGGTCCGATAACTCCTGCAAATGCTTCACCACTGTTGATTCCGAAAACACCAATTGCCACCGCGATAGCTAATTCAAAATTATTTCCTGTCGCCGTAAATGCCAATGCAGTAGTAGTTGAATAATCTGCTCCTAATCGTTTTGCAAAAAAGAAGGTAACAACAAACATCACCGCAAAATAAATTACCAATGGAACCGCAATTTTTACTACATCAAAAGGAATTTTTACAATCATTTCCCCTTTTAAACTGAACATTATTATAATAGTAAATAGCAAAGCTATAAGTGTAATTGGAGAAATAAAAGGAAGATACTTTTTCGTGAACCATTCTTCTCCTTTGATTTTAATTAATGCATATCTGCTTATGATTCCAGTTATAAATGGAATTCCTAAATAGATAAATACACTTTGTGCAATTTGACCGATTGTAATAGAAATTCCTAGACTTTTCATTCCGAAAAAAGCAGGCATTTTGGTCAAGTAGAAATAAGCAAAACTTGAATATAGTAACACTTGAAGAATACTATTAATCCCAACTAAACCAGCAATATATTCACGATTTCCTTCTGCTAATTCATTCCAAACAATCACCATCGCAATACAAGGTGCTATTCCTATTAAAATCAATCCAGTGAAATATTCCGGTGAATCTTTCATAAAGACATACGCCAAAATAAACATAAAGAATGGTGCTATTATCCAAGTAATGAATAACGACATTCCAATCAATTTCAAATTTTTGAAGATACGTGGAATTTCTTCGTATTTCACTTTTGCTAATGGTGGATACATCATTAAGATTAAACCAATTGCTAAAGGAATATTCGTTGTTCCATTCGACAAACTTTCCAAGGAAGTCGAAATAGATGGAATGAAAAATCCCAATCCAACTCCTAAAAACATTGCTGAAAATATCCATATTGTTAAATAACGATCTAAAAATCCTAATCGTTTTCTTTCGTGTGCTGGGGTACAATTATTTCTAGTCATTTTTATTTAATTAAAGAGAATCACTAAAATATTTCAACTTCAGATACAATAATTGAATTGTTTATTTTTTTGGTTTTAATATCATCCACGAAAAGACAGCTAAAATTGCTCCGATTATAGGTCCTAAAATATAAACCCATAAATATTCAGTATGACCTGAAATTACAGCAGGAGAAATTGAACGAATTGGATTCATAGATGCTCCACATATTGGACCTGCAAACATTGCTTCCAATAAAACAACACTTCCTATTGCTATACCTGCGAACATACCTTGCTCTTTACTTCCTTTCGCAACATGGATAATGACAAACATTAATATAAATGTTAGTATTAATTCTAAAATAAACGATTGCATTGACGAACCTGTTGGTAGTGTTGAACCTAATGTTGCGTTTGCAGGAAATAAAAATTTAAGTGATATAGATGCTAAAAAGGCTCCAATACCTTGACTTATTATATAAGGTGCAATCTCTTTTAAAGGAAAAACTTTTGCAACATAAAAAGCAATCGTTACAGCTGGATTCAGATGAGCGCCAGATATATCTCCGACCGTGTAAATCATAGCAGAAACAATTAATCCAAAAGTTATTGCAATACCAACATGGGTTATTACTCCTTCTGCTTCTTGATTAATAATTATAGCTCCTGTACCACAAAAAACGAGTGCAAATGTTCCGATTACTTCTGCTAAGTACTTTCTCATTATTTTTAATTTTTAATGAAATTGATATGATTTATCCATGTAAATTGTAAGTAATATTGGTTGAACCAATTTTTATTACCTGTATTCCAAGTTACGTTTAAAAGACCTAATTCTATTTTGTTTTTTTCATTCACTTTTTTTCCAAAACCTAAATATGCCCAGTTTTCATTGTAAATAGGGTCTGCATTTTTAACAGTACTGAAAAAAAATTCTTGGTAACCATTGAAATAATATTTTTCAGATATATTTTTCTCAAGTCCGACTAAATATCTGATTCTACTTGTAAAAGGCGACTTATTAGTTATTCTATTTTGAACAAATCGAGCGTCGAATCGAAAACGATGAGTTAGTTTAAAATTTTTTAATTGGTGTTTGTACTTTGCTTGTAAATATATTCTGTTTTCATTTACATAGTTTGAATTTACGACATTGGCTCTTTGGTATAAATAACTACCTGTAAAAGATAGATTATCAGTCTGATTGTAAGTAAAAGCTTGCTCTAAATACAATAAATGAAAATATGAATCTTTTGACAAATCAGGTTTCTTTATATTTATAAGAGGAAAAGCACCAAAATAATAGAGACCATATTCTAACTTTTTATTAAAAGTACCTGAGTGGTCAATTGTAGGAAAAACACCTCCAATATAACTTGATTGGGAAAAAGTTTTTTGAATAATCAATTGAAAGAAAAATAGTATAATTAATAATTTTTTCATTGTACTAATAAAATGATTTTGTGATGTAGTGACTTTAATTATTTAATAAGTGAGAATACATAAAGTGTTTCCAATGCAATTTGAAGCGAACGCTCTCTATACTTTTCATCTTGTTGAGGAGTTCCATCAAATTCTTTCGGGTCGTTATAAGTTGTTCCAATTCGTAAATCCACTCCTGGAATAAAAGGACAATTTTCCTCTGC